>NZ_JACLQK010000011.1:0-69843 GCF_016648645.1 Streptococcus sp. 22.1
TATCCGCCATAGCTCAGTTGGTAGTAGCGCATGACTGTTAATCATGATGTCGTAGGTTCGAGTCCTACTGGCGGAGTATAATTCTTATTACTAGACGCAGGTCTAGCTTTTTTTGTTGTCTCACGAAAACCACTAGCTGTGCTAGTGGTTCCGAAAAGCTTTTAGCGATGTATCAAAAAAGTCCCCCTAATTGGTGAGTATACCACCGAAACTAAGTATTTCCTCATTTATAGGATATTTAAAGGGCAAAAGTAGCTTAATGATATTTGATCGACACGCTAATTTAAAGTATAAATATGGAAATCGCAAATTTTGGTGTTGAGGATTTTATGTTGATACGGTTGGACGAAATCAGAAGCGAATTGAAGAATATATTCGTAATCAATTACAAGAAGACGTGATAGCAGATCAGCTAAGTCTATTTGAGGAGTATGATCCGTTTACAGGTGAGAAGAATAAGAGAAAGTAATCTTAAAGAGACCCGCTAGACGGGTCAGCTAGCAAAGGTGGTGCTGAAGGGAAACCATTCGGTAGGCCTTTAGGCCTCGGCCGGTAGCAGAGGCTTTCAGCCGAAGAGCAAGCCACCCGTTCTCATGGGTTGTTTTGACTGATCTGTTTGTCAACCGTAGTGAGTGACGAAAAGCTAATATCTAGAGAGGACATAGTGGTATAGGGTAATCAAGTTTTGCTTGAATCTCGATATGAGTGTTAGTTTCAAAAACAAGTGAAATCTTGATATTTTACTCTTTATTTCCGATTAATTCGGTGGTATTCTTAATAGGTCTTATAAGTTCTTCCTAATGATGGTTTGGTCGCTTTTCATTATAGTTCTTATGGGACTTTTTGTGTATACTCAAAAAGCTCTATAAGAACTACAGTGGTTTTTATCCGCTTCAGAAATTATAGAGCCTATCATTTTTATAGTGACATATATGTCTCTATTTTATTTCTTATGTATCTCTTATAATAGGTTTCGTAATTATTTTAATTGCAAATATTTTATCTATTTATAGGAGGTTTAATGGAACAAGAAGTTTTTGTTCATGCATATGAAGTTGTAAGGCCGATTGTACTTAAGGCTAGTAGACAATATTTCATCCAACTTTGGGACCAAGCTGATATGGAGCAAGAAGCTATGATGACGCTTTATCAGCTTTTAGAAAAGTTTCCTGAATTAAAGTCTGATGATGATAAGTTACGGCGATATTTTAAAACGAAATTTAGGAATAGACTTAATGATGAGGTTAGAAGGCAGGAGTCTGTAAAACGACAAGCTAATCGACAATGTTATATCGAAATTTCAGATATTGCTTTTTGTCTCCCAAATAAAGAGTTAGATGCTGTTGATAGGCTTGTTTATGACGAGCAGCTTAATGCTTTCCGTAATCAGTTGTCTTCGGAAGATTCTACTAAGTTAGACCGTTTGCTAGCTGGGGAGTGTTTTAGAGGTCGAAAAAAGATGATTCGAGAGTTAAAATTTTGGATGGTTGATTTTGATCCTTACAATGAAGATGATTAATTCTTAATATAGAACCTTGACTAGCATTATTGATTAATATGAATAAAAAACACTTCGAAAGTAGATTTATCTTATCTATCTTTTGAAGTGTTTTTAATGTAATGAATTTATTTTACTGATATAGGGTTCCCAATGAATCTTGGAAGTTCAATATTTTCTTTGGTTAGGGCTTCTTGGTAAAGTTTTAAGAAATCAGCATAGATATGAATTTGTTGTCCATTTTGTGTAAAAATATCAATACGAAATACTAGTTGTCCAGAAGGAGTTGTGCTTAATCCAATGATATTTGGAGCTCCACAGATTTGAGGATAGTTTTCAATGTTTTCTCGATTTACTTCTTGTATGATGCTTGTCACCTTATTGATATCGGTTGACGGATAGACTGGGATATCAATTTGAGCTCTCATGTCCCCTCGAGATTTGTTGGATACAATTGTGATATTTCTGTTAGGTATAAAATGGAGGGTTCCATCAAATCCTCGAATTTGAGTAGTTCGAATACCTACGGTTGAAACAAGGCCTGTAACGGCTCCTACTTCAACTGCGTCACCGACTTCAAATTGGTTTTCTAACAATATGAAAAAACCATTAACGACATCAGATAGGAAGCCCTGAGCTCCTAGACCAAGAGCAACCCCAGCAAGTCCTGCCCCAGCAAGGAGGCTAGATACTGGGACCCCAAGGATACTAAGAAGACAGTAAACAAGGAAGAAGTATAGCACGTAGTTCATGCAATTGTGTAGTAATCGTTCAATGGTTTTTTGTCGAGCAGGTGTTTGAATTGTCCAAGCTAGAGAGCGTCCCACTGTATGTTTAAAAAGGAAGTTGATAATCTTCTTACTAAGAAGAAAGATGATGAGGAGAATAAGGAGTTTAATCCCTTTCGTAATGAGTACCATTAGGGTCTCTTCAAAATTAAATTGTTGGATGTATCTTTGTAAAATATTCATAGCTCTAGTTTATCAAAATTTTGAAAAAGTAGCAGTTTCTAACGATTTTCTTGTGATTAAATTGGATAAAAAAACTTTTAAAAGGCTTTGAAATATGGTAAACTAAACTGTATCTATAAAAAATTTTAAGGAGAATGACTACATGTCTGTATCATTTGAAAACACAGCCACTAACCGTGGTGTGGTGACATTCACTATCGGTCAAGATAAAATTCAACCAGCTTTGGATCAAGCATTTAACAAGGTTAAAAAGAATTTGAACGCTCCAGGCTTCCGTAAAGGACACATGCCTCGTGCCGTATTTAACCAAAAATTTGGTGAAGAAGCTCTTTACGACGATGCTTTGAATGCAATTCTTCCAGCAGCTTATGAAGCAGCGATTGCTGAACTTGGTCTTGATGTTGTTGCACAACCAAAAATTGATGTAAAATCAATTGAAAAAGGTCAAGATTGGACACTTACTGCAGAAGTTGTTACAAAACCTGAAGTAAAACTTGGTGCATATAAAGATCTTGAAGTTTCAGTTGAAGCTTCTAAAGAAGTTACTGATGAAGAAGTTGATGCTAAGCTTGAAAACGAACGCAAAAACTTGGCTGAATTGGTTGTTAAAGAAGGTGCAGCCGAAAATGGCGACACTGTTGTTATCGACTTTGTTGGTTCAGTAGACGGTGTTGAATTTGATGGTGGTAAAGGTGAAAACCACTCTCTTGAACTTGGTTCAGGTCAATTTATCCCAGGTTTCGAGGACCAATTGGTTGGAGCAAAAGCTGGTGATGAAGTAGAAGTTAAAGTAACTTTCCCAGAAGACTATCAAGCTGCTGACCTTGCAGGTAAAGCTGCTGTATTTGTTACTAAAGTTAACGAAGTTAAAGCTAAAGAAGTTCCAGCTCTTGATGATGAGTTGGCTAAAGATCTTGACGATGAAGTCGAAACTCTTGACGAGTTGAAAGCTAAATACCGTAAAGAACTTGAAGCAGCTAAAGAAATTGCATTTGATGACGCTGTTGAAGGTGCTGCACTTGATTTGGCTGTTGAAAACGCTGAAATCGTTGAATTGCCAGCAGAAATGGTTGAAGACGAAGTTCACCGTGCTATGAACGAATTCATGGGCAACATGCAACGTCAAGGTATCTCTCCTGAAATGTACTTCCAAATCACTGGTACAACTCAAGAAGATCTTCACAAACAATATGAAGCTGACGCTGACAAACGTGTGAAAACTAACCTTGTTATCGAAGCTGTTGCTGCTGCTGAAGGATTCGACGCTACAGAAGAAGAAATCCAAAAAGAAATTAACGATCTTGCAGCTGAGTACAACATGGAAGTATCACAAGTTTCTGCACTTCTTTCACCTGAAATGCTTAAACACGATATCACTATGAAGAAAGCTGTTGAAGTTATCACAAGCACAGCAAAAGTTAAATAATATGACTAAAATCAAGTTTCTGTTGAGACTTGATTTTTTCTTCTATAAATGCTTTGACTATTGACTCTTTTTAGCGTAAAATAAAAGGTAGCGAAAAATTGATTGCTGAGCTATTTCTGATAGAAACTAGCTTGAGTAAGAATGAAGGAGAACCACTTTGGAACTAGACGTATTTGCTGGACAAGAAAAAAGTGAATTATCAATGATTGAAGTGGCCCGTGCTATCTTAGAAACACGTGGTCGTGATAATGAAATGTATTTCAATGATTTGGTCAATGAAATTCAAAATTACTTAGAAAAATCGGATGCTGATATCCGCAATGCTTTGCCATTCTTTTATTCAGATTTGAATACGGATGGAAGTTTCATTCCACTAGGTGATAACAAATGGGGCTTGCGTTCATGGTATGCAATTGATGAAATCGATGAAGAGGTCATCACATTGGAAGATACTGATGAAAATGCACCAAAACGTAAGAACAAGAAAGTTAATGCCTTCATGGATGGTGATGAAGATGCCATCGATTATAATGACGATGATCCAGAAGACGAGAACTTTACACCTGATTCTGATAGTCTTGAATATGACGACGATAGCGAAGATGATGAGAAAGCCGAAGTGGAATCTTATGACTCTGAGTTGAATGAAATTATTCCAGATGATGATTTGGATGATGTTGAGTTGTCAGAAGAAGATGATGACGATGACTATGAGGACGAGTCAAACGACTAAGTTTTCATTGACAAATGGTCTTGGATAGTTTAGACTATTTATCGGGCACCTCTTTTGAAGAGGTCATGATTAAGGCTCCCAGAGTAAAACTCTTGGGGGTCATTTTTGTTTTTAGTCATTTACTGGACTTGTCTAAGGTGAGGTACTTTGTACGGCACCCATCAGGTACTAGGAAAGGACTATCATGATTATCTGAGTGGGTAACCAATCTGCTATCTGTAGTTGTTTTGAATTATATTATAAGGAGTTAACATGACAAAATATATTTTCGTCACTGGTGGTGTGGTATCTTCAATTGGTAAAGGGATTGTAGCTGCAAGTCTTGGGCGTTTGCTTAAGAACCGTGGTCTTAAGGTTACGATTCAAAAATTTGATCCTTACATCAATATTGACCCAGGAACAATGAGTCCTTACCAACACGGTGAAGTTTATGTCACTGATGATGGTACTGAAACTGACCTTGACCTTGGTCACTACGAACGTTTTATTGATATCAATCTTAATAAATACTCTAACGTGACTACTGGTAAGATTTATAGCGAAGTTTTGCGTAAGGAACGTAAAGGAGAGTATCTTGGTGCGACTGTTCAGGTGATTCCGCATATCACAGATGCTTTGAAAGACAAGATTAAGCGCGCAGCGACAACAACTGATTCAGATGTCATTATCACTGAAGTTGGTGGTACGGTTGGTGATATTGAAAGTCTTCCATTCCTTGAAGCTCTTCGTCAAATGAAGGCTGATGTGGGCTCTGACAACGTTATGTATATCCACACAACGCTTCTTCCTTATTTGAAGGCTGCTGGTGAAATGAAGACAAAACCAACGCAACACTCTGTTAAGGAATTGCGTGGTTTGGGTATCCAACCAAATATGTTGGTTATTCGTACAGAACAACCTGCTGGTCAGGGAATCAAGAATAAATTAGCTCAATTCTGTGATGTTGCACCTGAGGCTGTTATCGAATCACTCGACGTGGAACATATCTATCAAGTGCCACTTAATATGCAGGCTCAAGGTATGGATCAAATCGTTTGTGATCATTTGAAACTGGATGCTCCAGCTGCAGATATGACAGAGTGGTCTGCTATGGTTGATAAGGTGCTTAACCTTAAGAAAACAACTAAAATTGCTCTTGTTGGTAAGTATGTGGAGCTTCACGATGCTTACTTGTCAGTAGTTGAGGCACTTAAACACTCAGGTTTGGCAAATGATACTGCCATTGATATTGACTGGGTCAATGCTAATGATTTGACTGCTGAAAATGTTGCTTCTCGTTTGGCTGATGCTGATGGTATTATTGTTCCTGGTGGTTTCGGTCAACGTGGTACTGAAGGTAAGATTCAAGCTATTCGTTATGCACGTGAAAATGATGTGCCAATGTTAGGTGTCTGTCTCGGTATGCAATTAACATGTATTGAGTTTGCTCGCCACGTTCTTCACTTGGATGGCGCTAATTCAGCTGAGCTTGATCCAAACACAAAATATCCAATTATAGATATTATGCGTGATCAAATTGACATTGAAGACATGGGTGGTACTCTTCGTCTTGGTCTTTACCCATGTAAGTTGAAACCAGGTTCTAAGGCAGCTGCAGCTTATGGCAACCAAGAAGTTGTTCAACGTCGTCACCGTCACCGTTATGAATTCAATACTAAATTCCGTGAACAGTTTGAGGCTGAAGGTTTTGTATTCTCAGGTGTGTCACCGGATAATCGTTTGATGGAAGTTGTAGAACTCCCAGACAAGAAATTCTTTGTGGCAGCGCAATACCACCCAGAATATCATAGCCGTCCAAACCATGCTGAAGAACTTTACAGTGCCTTTGTGACAGCAGCGGTTGAAAATGCTAAATAATTATCTAAGACAGAGTGGGATAGCCTACTCTGTTTTTTATTGGCTCCTTTTATGCTAAAATAAAGGGAATAATAAGAAAGAACGAGGAAAACAAATGGCTAAATTCGGCTTTTTGTCAGTATTAGAAGAAGAACTGGATAAGCACCTGGACTATGATTTTGCGATGGACTGGGATAAAAAGAATCATGCTGTGGAAGTAACGTTTATCTTGGAAGCGCAAAACAGTAGCAATGTGGAGACTATTGATGATAAGGGTGAAGTGTCTGATGAAGATGTCATTTTTGAAGACTACGTGCTCTTTTACAATCCAGCAAAATCACGTTTTGATGAAGAGGACTACCTAGTGACAATCCCATATGAACCTAAGAAAGGTCTATCTCGTGAGTTTTTGGCCTATTTTGCGGAGACCTTGAATGAGGTGGCGACAGAAGGATTGAGTGACTTGATGGATTTTCTATCTGATGATGGACCTGAGGAATTCGGTTTGGTTTGGGACAAAGATGCTTTCGAAAAAGGGAAAGCTCAACTTGAAGAGAAGGAATTTTTTGCTTATCCAAGGTATTAAAGGGAGCGAAAAGGGATGGATGCTTATTTAAAAAATCAGTTTGATTTTACAGGTGTTAAGGCTGCCTTACTCGTAGAGCAAAGTATTTTGGTCATTCTCAGAGATAATAAACCAGATATTCCTTGGCCAAATACATGGGAGTTGCCAGGTGGTGGAAGAGAAGGTCAAGAAACGCCTCTTGAATGTCTTCAACGTGAGGTCTGGGAGGAGCTGGGCTTGACTTTGACAGAGGAATCGATTATTTGGTCGAAAATCTATCCTAGTATGTTGGATAAAGATAGGTCAGCTGTCTTTGTGGTTGGCCGAATTAGCCAAGAGCAGTATCGTGAGATTCGTTTTGGTGACGAGGGGCAGGAATTTAAACTAATGCCTGTAGAGGATTTTATAAAAGCAGAAGGTGTCATTCCCCAGTTGCAGGAACGCTTTAAAGACTATTTATCAGAAAAGGACGAAAATAATATATGGACAAATGGCAAGAATTAACGATTGAGGTTAATCGTGAGGTCGAAGAGGCGGCTTCTAATATTTTAATTGAATCTGGTAGTCAAGGTGTGGCTATTGATGATAGTGCAGATTATTTGGAAAATGCGGACCGTTTTGGTGAGCTTTATCCTGAGGTTGAACAGGTTGAGACGGTTAAAATTACGGCTTATTATCCGGAGTCAGCAGATATCGAAGCTATTACTAAGCAGGTTAATGAGCGTTTGGCTGAGTTGACGGATTTTGGTCTTGAAACTGGAGATATTCACTTGGCTACTCAAGAATTGGTTGAAGAAGACTGGGCTGAGAATTGGAAGAAGTACTATGAACCAGCTCGCATTACCCACGATTTGACTATCGTACCGTCATGGACGGATTATGAGGCATCAGTAGGTGAGAAGATTATCAAGCTAGATCCTGGCATGGCCTTTGGGACAGGAACACACCCGACAACTAAGATGAGTCTTTTTGCACTCGAACAGGTGCTTCGTGGTGGCGAGACGGTGATTGATGTGGGAACTGGTTCGGGTGTCCTCTCGATTGCTAGCTCTCTTCTTGGAGCTAAGGAAATCTATGCCTATGACCTTGACGATGTGGCGGTTCGAGTGGCACAGGAAAACATTGATATGAATCCTGGCATGGAAAATATCCACGTTGCTGCAGGTGATCTTTTGAAGGGAGTAACTCAAGAAGCTGATGTTATCGTGGCTAATATTTTGGCGGATATTCTCATCCATCTGACGGAAGATGCCTACCGTTTGGTTAAAGATGAAGGTTATTTGATTATGTCAGGGATTATCTCTGAAAAATGGGATATGGTGCGTGAATCGGCTGAGAAAGCTGGTTTCTTCCTAGAAACTCACATGGTTCAGGGAGAGTGGAATGCTTGTGTCTTCAAGAAGACAGATGATATTTCAGGTGTGATCGGAGGCTAAATGCAACAGTATTTTATAAAGGGGCAAGTTGAAAATCCAGTAATCATCAAAGATAAGGATACTGTGAAGCATATGTTTAACGTTATGCGTTTAACAGAGGATGATCAGGTTGTCTTGGTTTTTGAAGACGGTATCAAGCGTCTTGCGCGTGTGACTGACCGTGAGAACCATGTCTTTGAAGTGATTGAAGACTTAAATGATAATGTTGAGATGCCTGTATCTGTAACCATTGCCTCTGGCTTTCCCAAGGGAGATAAGCTAGAGTTGGTGACACAAAAGGCAACAGAGCTTGGAGCTCAGGCTATTTGGTCCTTCCCTGCCGACTGGTCTGTGGTCAAGTGGGATGGTAAGAAGCTTGCCAAGAAGGAAGATAAACTTGCCAAGATTGCTCTAGGAGCTGCAGAACAATCCAAGCGTAATCGTGTTCCAGAAGTTAGATTGTTCGAGAAGAAGGGAGAATTTCTATCAGAATTAGATAATTTTGATAAGATTTTTATCGCCTATGAGGAAACCGCCAAAGCGGGCGAGTTGGCTACTCTAGCTCGTGAGTTGGCTCAGGTAGAGAGTGGTCAGAAAATTCTCTTTATCTTTGGACCAGAAGGTGGTATTTCTCCGTCTGAGATTGATGCTTTTGAGGAAGCTGGTGGCCTTAAAATTGGGCTTGGACCGCGTATTATGCGGACGGAAACGGCTCCTCTCTACGCTTTGAGTAGTGTCAGTTATGCCCTAGAATTGAATAAATAAGAGAAAGTTGGCCTTGTTCCAACTTTTTTTGTATTTGACACTTTTAAGCTAAGATTGCATCTTGCCATTGGTTTTGTATGACAAATCGAGTAATTCTAAAAAAGTTGATAATCTTATTTAGTTTTAATATAATTGTATTATCTTTATAAAAGGGGAAGATTTTTAATGAAAACGAATCGTTATGTGACTCAATCCGCTGTGGTTTTGGGCCTTTTTGCTCTCTTGACCGTGCCACAAGTCGTAGGGCAAGCTGATGAAGCAACGGCACCTGTATCAACTACTTCTACGGAAACTGTGGCAGATAGTGGTGCATCAGTAGTATCAGGACAAGGAACTTCTGGGACAGCTGTTCAAGGAGGAACAGAGACTGTCTCTGCTACACCAACAACAGTAGCGACAAATGCGTCTACAGAGACATCAGCTAATACCTCAACGACCCAAGCAAGTCAAGAAGCCAGTGCTGTTTTGACGAATGCCAATCAGGTGACACCAGCAGTGCCAGTACAGGCTGAAACTGTTACAGAGCCTGCTCATGAGGGGCAGACCGTTGATATGCAGATTTTGTCAACAACAGACCTTCATACCAACTTAGTTAACTATGATTATTATCAAGATAAGCCGTCTCAAACAGTTGGTTTGTCTAAAACTGCTGTCCTTATCAAAAAAGCCCGTGAAACCAATCCCAATACGGTTTTAGTGGACAGTGGGGATACGATTCAGGGAACTCCTTTTGGGACTTATAAGGCTTTGATTGATCCTGTTGCCCAAGGTGAGACTCACCCTATGTATAAGGCTTTTGAGATGCTTGGTTACGATGCCGAAACGCTTGGCAACCACGAGTTTAACTATGGCCTAGAATTTTTGGATCGTATGGTTAAGGCTGCTAAGATCAACATTATCAATGCCAATGTGCGTAATGCTCAGACTGGTGATTACTATTACAATCCATATAAGATTGTTAACAAGACCTTTACTGATACGGACGGCAAACAGGTAACACTAAAAATCGGTATTACTGGTGTCCTTCCAACACAGATTTTGGTTTGGGATAAGGCCAACCTTGAAGGTAAGGTAACCGTTGATGATCCAATGGAGGCTGTTAAGGCTATCGTTCCTAAGATGAAGGCTGCAGGAGCTGACTATATTCTTGTTGCTGCTCACTCTGGTATTGGTGATAATGAATACACTAAGAACGAAGAAAATGAAGGTTACCAAATTGCTGGTATCGAAGGCGTTGATGCTGTTGCGACAGGGCATTCTCACGCGGATTTCCCAAATGGAGACGGTACGAGTTTTTATGCGAAATACCCTGGTGTAGATGATGTCAATGGTCTCATCAATGGGAAACCTGTGGTTATGGCTGGTAAATTCGGGGATCATCTAGGTATCATGGATGTTAAATTGACTTACACGGACGGCAAATGGAAAGTTGTCAATAGTAAGGCCAAGCTTGAAAAGATTGATACTAAGTCAGATGTTGCGGACAAGGACTTAATTGACATGGCAGCTCATGACCATAATGGAACAATCAACTATGTTCGTAAGGAAGTTGGTGAGACTACTGCACCAATTACTAGCTACTTTGCTCAGGTTCAGGATGATCCATCTATTCAAATCGTTAATAATGCACAACTATGGTATGCTAAAAAACAAGTAGCGGGAACAGCAGATGAGAATCTTCCACTCCTCTCAGCTGCAGCACCTTTCAAGGCAGGGACTCGTGGGGATGCGACCTACTATACCGATATCCCAGCTGGCCCATTGGCCATTAAGAACGTCGCAGACCTCTACCTCTACGACAATGTTACTGCCCTACTCAAAGTGACTGGGGCACAAATTAAAGAATGGTTGGAAATGTCTGCAGGACAGTTCAATCAAATTGATCCTAACAGCAAAGAACCACAGCAACTCATTAACAGTAGCTATCGCTCATACAATTATGATGTGATTGATGGGTTGACTTATAAGTTTGATTTGACACAACCTAACAAATACGATCGCGAAGGTAAGTTGGTTAACCCAGACGCTAGCCGTGTTCGTGACTTGGCTTATCAAGGTAAACCTATTGATTTGAATCAGACTTTCCTTGTCGTGACTAACAACTATCGTGCGACTGGTAACTTCCCTGGTGTTAAAGATGCTGCCGAAAAACGCCTCCTCAATCTTGAGAATCGTCAGGCCATCATTGATTATATCGTTAGCGAGAAGACAATTAACCCAACTGCCGATGGAAATTGGAGTTTCGTTCCTAATATCACGAATGCAGATATCCGTTTTGCTTCATCTGACAATGCGCGTGCCCACCTTGCAGGTCAGGATGCCATTAGTTATGTAGGACCATCAACACAAGCAGGATTTGCAGAGTACCGCTTGATTGTTAAGGAAAAGGCAAATCAAGTTGAGGATACGACTAAGAAAGAATCTGAGAAGTCACCAAAAGGTTCTGAGACAGCGGATCAAACTAAGCGTGAGACACCAAAAGCTACTGTAGGTGCCAGCGTGGCTAAACCTGCCCCAGCTATCCAATTGTCAAATGCTCAAGTCGTTATCTTGCCTCAAGCTCAAGCACAAGAAGCTCAAGGTTCAAGTTCAGTTAAGGCCTTGCCAAACACTGGTTCAGACGAATCTGTGTCGGCAACTTTAGCTGGTCTGATTCTTATGACCTTGGTTGGATTCTTTGGAATCAAAAAACACGAAAAAAATTAAGCAAAGGAAAAAGCCCCTATCAGGGCTTTTTTGCTCTAGTTTTAGCGTTGGTTAAAGTTCTTTTGGGCTTCTAGGATAATAGGTGCCAGACGTTCGATATCAGACTGTGTGCCGCGTAGCTCGAAGTCTCCCAACATTGGGAAGCCAAAACGTTGACTGTACTGTTTGGCGGTTAGGCAGTACTGGTTATTGAAGTTACGGTTACCAGAACCGATGATACCAAAACAACGTTCGTGATTGCCATGGGCCGCGATAAAGTCACCCAGTGGATTGGTTAGGATCTCAACATCTCCATTGTCAACGCCATTTCCTCCTTCAAGGTAGGTTGGTAAGAGTGCGACAAAGGGTTCATCTACTTGGAAGGTTTCATGATTAAGCTCTTTAATATTGATTTGGCGACATTCAATCCCGTGGTTGAGGGACAGATAGTCAGACATACGTTTGACAAAGCTTTGGGTATTGCCACTTAGACTAATATAAACGAGGGTAAGTTGAGACATAAGCGTCCTCTTTCTATCTATATCTTGTGTTTGTTCAATCATTCTAACACAAGATATTGTGCTTTTCAAGTTAGCTCCTTGTACTTAAGAATTGCCTATCTAGCTCTTTTTCTTTACTTGTAAAAGTGATAAAATAAAGGTTATTAAAAGAAGCGAAGGAAGAAATCATGGCTAAAGATAAAAATGTAACAGGAGAAGAAATTTTAGACATTTGTTCGGCCTACATGTCAGCAAATGATTTGAAATTAGTTGAAAAAGCCTGGCATTATGCGACAGATGCTCATAGTGGGCAATCTCGACAGTCAGGAGAACCTTATATTATTCACCCTATTCAAGTGGCAGGTATCCTGGCAGATCTCCATCTTGATGCAGTGACAGTAGCCTGTGGTTTCTTACACGATGTCGTTGAAGACACCGAAAAAACACTCGATGATTTGGAAGCGGATTTTGGTACAGATGTACGAAATATCGTGGATGGTGTTACTAAGCTTGGTAAGGTTGAGTACAAGTCCCATGAGGAGCAGTTGGCTGAAAACCACCGTAAGATGCTTATGGCCATGTCTAAGGATATCCGTGTCATCTTGGTTAAATTGGCCGACCGTTTGCACAATATGCGTACCCTTAAGCATCTTCGTAAGGATAAGCAAGAGCGCATTTCTCGCGAAACTATGGAAATCTATGCTCCTTTGGCCCACCGTTTAGGTATTAGTCGTATCAAATGGGAATTGGAAGATATGTCCTTCCGTTACCTTAATGAGGTGGAATTTTACAAGATTTCTCACATGATGAAGGAAAAACGTCGTGAGCGTGAGGAACTCGTGGACGAGATTGTCGATAAAATTAAGACTTACACAGCTGAACAAGGACTTGTTGGTGATGTTTATGGTCGTCCAAAGCATATCTACTCTATTTATCGTAAGATGCGCGACAAGAAAAAGCGCTTTGATCAAATCTATGATTTGATTGCCATCCGTTGTGTTATGGAGACGCATAGTGATGTTTACGCCATGTTGGGATACATCCATGAACTCTGGCGTCCGATGCCTGGCCGTTTTAAAGACTATATTGCCAATCCTAAATCCAATGGTTACCAGTCTATCCATACAACGGTTTATGGGCCAAAAGGGCCTATTGAAATTCAAATCCGTACCAAGGAAATGCACCAAGTTGCCGAATACGGGGTTGCAGCTCACTGGGCTTACAAGAAAGGTATCAAGGGCAAGGTAGATTCGAATGAGTCTGCTTTGGGAATGAACTGGATTAAAGATCTTGTTGAACTTCAAGACGCCTCAAATGGTGATGCTATGGGGTTTGTGGACTCTGTTAAAGAGGATATCTTCTCAGAGCGTATTTATGTCTTTACGCCAAATGGTGCTGTTCAGGAATTGCCTAAAGATTCAGGACCTATTGACTTTGCCTATGCCATCCATACCCAAGTTGGTGAGAAGGCCACAGGTGCTAAGGTTAATGGTCGTATGGTGCCCTTGACTGCTAAACTCAAGACAGGTGATGTGGTTGAGATTGTCACCAATGCCAATTCCTTTGGTCCTAGCCGTGACTGGATTAAGATGGTTAAGACCACTAAGGCCAGAAATAAAATTCGTCAATTCTTTAAAAATCAGGACAAGGAAGCTTCCATCACCAAGGGTCGTGAGCTTTTGATTGCCTACTTCCAAGAGCATGGCTATATTGCCAATAAGTACCTAGACAAGAAACATATTGAGGAAATTCTCCCTCGTATGAGTGTGCGTAGTGAAGAAGCTCTCTATGCCGCTGTTGGCTTTGGCGAAATTAGTGCTGCTGCTGTTTTCAATCGTCTGACAGAAAAAGAACGCCGCGAGGAAGAGCGTGCTAAGGCAAAAGCTGAAGCTGAAGAGCTAATGAACGGTGGCGAAGTTAAGACTGAGAAGAAAGAGGTTCTTAAGGTTAAGAGTGAAAATGGCGTCATCATTCAAGGTGCGTCAGGTCTCCTCATGCGTATCGCTAAGTGCTGTAACCCAGTACCTGGAGATGAGATTGAAGGTTATATCACCAAGGGCCGTGGTATCGCTATTCACCGTTCAGATTGTAATAATATCAAGAATCAAGAAGGTTATGAACAACGTTTAATCGAAGTAGAGTGGGATGAACGTAATGCCAATAAATCTTATTTGGCAGAGATTGACATCTATGGCCTTAACCGTTCTGGTCTGTTGAATGATGTTCTTCAAATCTTGTCAAATACGACCAAGAGCATTGCTACGGTCAATGCGCAACCGACTAAGGACATGAAGTTTGCCAATATTCACGTTAGCTTTGAAATTGCAAACCTTATTGAATTGACTGGTCTTGTGGATAAGATTAAAATTATCCCTGATGTTTACAGTGTTAAACGTACGAATGGTTAAGGAGTTACTGCGATGAAGATTGTAATTCAGCGTGTGCAAAGTGCCTCTGTGGTTATTGAGGATTGTACAGTTGGCGCTATTAAGCAGGGACTCTTACTCTTGGTTGGAGTTGGTCCCGAGGACACCAAAGAGGACCTAGAGTATGCAGTTCGTAAGATTGTCAATATGCGCATTTTTTCAGATGAAGATGGCAAGATGAATCTTTCTGTTAAGGATATTGGCGGCCAGATTTTGTCGATTTCTCAGTTTACGCTTTTTGCAGATACGAAAAAGGGGAATCGACCAGCATTTACAGGTGCTGCAAAGCCCGACATGGCTAGCCAGTTATATGACGATTTCAACCATTCCTTGTCAACTCATGTTCCTGTAGAAAGAGGACGCTTTGGCGCAGATATGCAGGTTAGCCTGGTTAATGACGGACCTGTGACCATTATTTTAGATACCAAAAATCGATAAACAAACCATTTCTCGCCTTGTGTGAGAGGTGGTTTTTTTATTCTCTCACATGAACTATTTAGGTGATGGATTTTCATTATTTGGGATTTATTTTTGTCATTTAAAGTAGACTGAATCAAGTGAATATTTAATGAAATTAGAAAATGTTGTTCTCAAATTTCTGAAAAAACCTGACCATTCATGATGAAAAAATTACCGTTTACGAGGATTACCGGAAATTCCCTTGTCTTACAAAAAAGATTAAGTTAACATTAGTTTCATAAGAAACACCAAGCGATTTTTATGAAACTAAAAATAACTCGAGTTTACAGCATGCAAATACAAATAGTGATAATTTGAAACGCCGAGGTGATTTAAACTTTTTTAGAGGGATAGAGAGATATGTCAAAGAAAGTAGCGTCAACTAAATTATTATCAGGTTTGTTTGTAGCCGGTGGTGTCCTAGGGATGAATCAGGTTGCCAAGGCAGATAACGTGGTCAGTTCAGAAGCAACAAAACCAGTTATTACAACTGAAGCAGATAACTTGGTGGTGGTACCAACTGAGGCCGTTGCTCCAGTAGCGACAACAGAAGTAGGTCCATCATCTGCTGCTGTTGCGACAGATACTGCAACAACAGCGACAGCTTCTACAATCTTTTCACAAGCTGTGCCAGCAGAGAGTGCTAGCTCAGAAACGCTTGTAGCCAGTGAAGCACTAGCTCCTGAGTCAGCTGCTGTGGAAACCATCACGTCATCATTTGATAATGCTACTGAAGCAGGACGCCATTCAACTGCTCAAGTAACACCAGTTACAGAAGTGACAGAGCAAAACTTGAATGGTGATGCCTACTTGACAGATCCAGAAACAACAAAAGCAGCCTATAGCAAGACAGATGGTGATATTAATTATTCCGTTGTTGTATCTAATCCAACAGCAGAAACTAAGACGATGACTGTCAACTTGACACTTCAACATGCTTCAGAAATCATTGGTCAAGATAACGTTGACCTCACGCTAGCGGCAGGAGCTTCAGCTAAGGTTTCAAACTTGACAGTAGCGTCAGAGTGGTTGACAAACAATACAGGTTACTTGGTGACAATCAGTGTCAACGATAAATCAGGTAGTACTTTGTCAAGCAAGCGTGCTGGCTTGTCTGTTGAAGATGATTGGACAGTTTTCCCACGTTACGGTATTGTAGCAGGTTCGCCAACTGATCAAAACAGTATTCTTGTTAAAAATCTTGAAGCCTACCGTAAAGAGCTTGAGCTCATGAAATCTATGAATATCAATTCATATTTCTTCTATGATGCTTATAATGAAGCTACAGATCCTTTCCCAGAAGGTATCGATAGCTTTGTTCAAAAATGGAATACCTGGAGTCACACTCAGGTTGATACTAAGGCTGTTAAAGAATTGGTTGACCAAGTTCATAAGTCAGGTGCTGTTGCCATGCTTTATAACATGATTTCAGCAGATTCAAATCCAAAGAATCCAGCACTTCCACTTGTTGCTTTGGCTTATAACTTCTACGATAGCTTTGGTAAAAAGGGTGAACCGATGACTTACACTATCGGTGATAACCCAACTCAAGTTTACTATGATCCAGCGAATCCAGATTGGCAAAAATACATCGCAGGTGTCATGAAATCAGCTATGGATCGTATGGGATTCGATGGTTGGCAAGGTGATACAATTGGTGACAACCGTGTGACTGATTATGAGCACCGTAACAGCACAGACGAGGCTGACTCACACATGATGTCTGATTCATATGCATCATTTATTAATGCCATGAAGGACCTCATCGGTGAAAAGTACTACATCACAATCAATGATGTTAATGGTGGTAATGATGATAAACTAGCCAAGGCACGTCAAGATGTTGTTTATAATGAGCTTTGGACAAATGGTGGTTCAGTTATTCCAGGACGTATGCAGGTTGCCTATGGTGATTTGAAAGCACGTATCGATATGGTACGCAATAAAACTGGTAAATCACTTATCGTTGGTGCCTACATGGAAGAACCAGGTATTGACTATACTGTTCCTGGTGGAAAAGCAACTAACGGTGCAGGTAAAGATGCCCTTGCTGGTAAGCCATTGCAAGCTGATGCGACTCTTCTCGTAGATGCGACAGTAGCTGCAGCCGGTGGTTATCACATGTCCATTGCAGCCCTTGCCAATGCTAATGCAGCCCTTAACGTTCTTCAAAGTGCCTATTACCCAACTCAATACCTCAGTGTGGCTAAGGACACTATTCGTAAGCTTTACAATTACCAACAGTTCATCACTGCTTATGAAAATCTTCTCCGTGGTGAGGGTGTGACTAACAGCACTCAGTCTGTATCTACCAAGAATGCTTCTGGTGAAATCCTTTCTAAAGATGCTCTTGGTGTGACAGGAAATCAAGTTTGGACATTTGCTAAATCAGGAAAAGGTTTCTCAACTGTTCAAATGATTAACATGATGGGCATCAATGCGGGCTGGCATAATGAAGAGGGTTATGCGGACAATAAAACACCGGACGCACAAGAAAATCTCACAGTTCGTCTTAGTCTAGCAGGTAAAACAGCTCAAGAAGCAGCTAAAATTGCTGATCAAGTCTATGTGACATCACCAGATGATTGGGCAACTTCAAGCATGAAGAAGGCACAAGCAAGCCTTGAAACAGATGAAAATGGTCAACCAGTGCTTGTCATTTCAGTTCCTAAACTAACTCTTTGGAACATGCTCTATATCAAGGAAGACACAACAGCAACACCGGTAGAACCAGTTATCTTGAAACCAGTTACTAACCAAGCTGGTAAGAAAGTAGATAATACAGTAACATCTGAAGCAAGCTCAGAAACAGCTAAATCAGAAAATACAACAGTAAATAAAGGTTCAGAGGCTCCAACTGATACGAAACCATCTGTTGAAGCTCCTAAACTAGATGAAACAACTAAACCAGCACCATCAGTTGACGAGTTAGTAAACTCAGCAGCTGTTCCAGTGGCGATAGCTGTGTCAGAGACCGCACATGATAAGAAAGATGACAACTCAGTATCTAATACGGATCAAGGTACAGTAGCATCAGATTCAATCACTACACCAGCTTCAGAGGCTGCAAGCACAGCTGCCTCAACAGTCTCATCAGAAGTATCAGAAAGTGTAACAGTATCATCGGAAGCATCAGAAACTGAAAATAGTTCAGTAGCATCAACTTCAGAGTCAGCAATTTCAACGACGACAGCAATTTCAGAATCACATACAGTAGTTGAACCAGTGGCTTCTTTGACAGAATCAGAGAGTCGGGCAAGCACTAGCCTTGTTTCAGAAACTACTAGCACAATTGTCTCAGTTGCTCCGTCAGAAGTATCAGAAAGCACAACAGTATCATCGAAGGTCTCAGAAACTGATATTATCTCAGCAGCATCAACTTCAGAGACTTCAGCATCTGAATCAGAGAATTCAATCAGCACAGTCGTTTCAGAATCAGAAGTAGTTGAAGAACCAGCTGTTTCATTGACAGAATCAGAAAGTCAAGTGAGCACTTCAGAAGTGACTTCGGCGATTTCAGAAACAGTAAGCACATCAGAGGAAGTCATCCTTGATGGACTATCAGAAAACATCAATAGTTGGAATAGACTCTCTGTAGCTCCTCGCGTCTCAGAAACCTTACCAAGTACTTCTGAAACGATTACAGAAGCAGCATCACTCTTTAGCAACTATGCAAGATATTCAGAAACAGCAAGCTCAGAATCTCACTCTATGGTAGCAGCTTCTTCAGAAGTTTCTATTGAAAAATTAGCAGTATCTATCTTGAAAGATACTGAGGGTGGCTTGTACGATGCTACAACAATCAGAAATATTGTTGAGATGATTGATAGCATTACAACAAATGTCAGCTATACTCGCAGTAGCCGTCAAGACCTTGTCAATACAGCTTCGTCAGATAATACTTACAATGGTAGTCAAGATCTTAACCTTGCAAGTAAGACAACGACGCAAGCAGGTGAAAAAGGAACAACTGAAGATCTTAAGGCTACAATTGCTAAAACAGCAAAATCTCACAAGTGGGGAGAACATGCTGTAGCTATCCTTACAGCTATTGTCCTTGCAGGTGCGGCAACCCTTGCAGCTCTTCGTAACTTCTTGATGTCAAAAAAAGTTGATAAATAATAAGTAGAACTCTTTGTGTAAACAAGGAGTTTTCTTTATACTGGCTGCTATTTTTTCTGAAAATTGTGATACAATAGAAATAGTTTGAATATTGTGTCAAAGGAGAGCCAATGATTACTGCAAATGATATCGTAAAGGCTAATGAAGTCTTAAAAAACGTGGTGGAACGCACACCACTAGATTTTGATCGCTACCTATCTGAAAAATACGGGGCGACCATTTATATTAAAAAAGAAAATATGCAAAAGGTACGCTCTTTCAAATTGCGTGGAGCCTACTATGCTATCCATCAATTGAGTGATGAGGATAAGGCGCGTGGTGTGGTTTGTGCATCAGCCGGAAACCATGCTCAGGGGGTTGCCTACACTTGTAACGAGATGAAGATTCCGGCAACCATCTTTATGCCAGTAACAACACCTCTCCAAAAAATTGGTCAAGTCCGTTTCTTTGGTGGCAAGTTTGTAACAATCAAATTGGTGGGAGATACCTTTGATGCTTCTGCCCAAGCAGCGCAGGAATATACCAAGTCTGAAGGGATGACTTTCATTGATCCATTCGACGATTATAATGTCCAAGCGGGGCAAGGAACTGTTGCTTATGAAATTTATGAGCAGGCTCAAGAGGAAGGTGTTTCCTTCGATAGTATCTTGGTTCCAGTAGGTGGTGGCGGCCTTATCTCTGGTGTAGCTACCTATATCAAGGATGTAGCACCGTCTATGGAGGTTATTGGTGTTGAGGCTAGTGGTGCTCGTAGTATGCGTGCTGCCTTTGACCGTGGTTATCCTGTAAAACTCGAAGAAATTGATAAGTTTGCGGACGGGATTGCTGTTCAAAAGGTAGGTGTCAAGACCTATGAAGTCGCACGTAAATATGTTGACCGCCTCTTGGGAGTTGATGAAGGATTGATTTCAGAAACCCTAATTGATATGTACTCTAAGGTTGGTACCATTGCAGAACCCGCAGGTGCGGCATCAGTGGCAGCTTTGGAAGTGATCAAAGATGAGATTAAAGGAAAAACCATCGTCTGCATCATTTCAGGTGGTAACAATGACATCAACCGTATGCCAGAGATGGAAGAACGTGCGCTTATCTACGATGGTATCAAGCATTACTTTGTGGTTAACTTCCCACAACGTCCTGGTGCCCTTCGTGAATTTGTAAATGATATCTTGGGACCAAATGATGATATCACTCGTTTTGAGTACATCAAACGTGCTAATAAAGGAAAAGGTCCGGTTCTCATTGGTATAGCTCTTAGTGATAAGAACGACTATGATGGACTTCTCGAGCGTCTTTCGGCCTTTGACCCAAGTTATATCAACCTTCACGGTAACGAAACACTATACAATATGCTTGTCTGAGGACAGGTTCAGACAATGAAAAAAGAATCGACGAAGTCGGTTCTTTTCTACTTTGACTTAGCTATAAAGTGGTACTAATGCCTTATCTTCAAACTAAAACCCCAGTATTTCTACTGAGGTTTTCTTTATTCGATAATTAAGAGTCCATCTTTAATAGCGAATGGATTGTCTTTATTGATGCGGTCGTAGAACATGATACCGTTAGTATGGTCGATTTCATGTTGAACAACGATTGAGTTGTAACCACGGAGTTTAACACGTTGCTTTTCGCCCTCTTTGTTGAAGTATTCAACAGTTACACGAGCATGACGAACCACGTAACCAGGAACGTCGCGGTCAACTGAGAGGCATCCTTCGCCATCGCCCAAAGCAGCATCCTGAACAGAATGGGCAACTACTTTAGGGTTGTACATGATTTCTTGAAGGCTATATGCTTCTTTTGGTGGATTACCTTCAGCGTCTTCAGGGTTTGGAACGAGAACAGCGATAATGCGTTTTGAAATATCTAATTGAGGGGCTGCAAGACCGACTCCCCCACGAAGCCCCATTTTTTCGGCAATAACAGGATCTTGTGAGTTACGAAGAAACTGCATCATTTTTTCACCTAGGATAATGTCTTCGTCTGATAGTGGGAAGGTTACATCTTCAGCGACAGCACGCAAGGTTGGATTTCCTTCGCGAATGATATCATTCATATCAATCATATGGCTGGCGCGGATAATTTTGGTTTGAGCGTCCATTTGTTTACCTCTATTTTCTTTGATTTACTTGTTTATAACTATAGCACAAAAGGGTTGAAAATTAAACCATCAAGGATTAAAGTGAGGCTTTTTCTAATCGATAAAAGCCAGTTTTTCCAAGGTTTGTCTCTCTAAAATACGATAGGTTTTAAAGGCCTCTTTTTCGATAATTCCCTGGTCGATAAATTGTTTGATGACTCGCTGTACATGACGATAGCTAGTTCCAAAACGGGAAGCTAAAATAGATGGCGATAATTGAAAGATATTCTCTTCTTCACTATTCAAAATATGGGTGGCCAGACGCTCTTTGACAGAGTAGCTCGCATTCGTTGAAGCAGTGATACCTTGCTTATGCAGTGCCATAGCCAGGTTACGTCCAATTTGGTAGAGAAAAACAGGGTCTTTGAGGAGTTCTTCTTTATTATTTAATGGGAGCTGAACTGCTTGAACCTCTTCTAAAGCAATGACTGATGATCCTGCTGGTTGGTTGGTCATGAGTTCTACATCTCCCAATATCTGAGGCTGATTGAGCGTTTCTAGGATATGTTCTTTACCATTGAAGAGAGAACGAACAATTTTTACCTTTCCTGATAAAATGTAGGTCAGCTCAGTGATAGCTTGCCCTTGGGTACAAATATAATCGTTCTTTTGAAAGGTGACTTTCTGTAATTGGTTGAGGTAGGGGGGTGGAAAGACCTGGTCAAGTTGAGGTCTTATGGTATGATTACGCATACATCTCCTTTTTTAGGACCTAGGTCCTATTTTTTAAAGTCTCCTTAGATTATAATGAAAAAATAACTATTAGACAAGTAAGGAAAGGATGTTCTTATCCCTATATTATGACACGAATTTTAGAAAAAATGAGCCTGCTTGGGCTATCCTTGCTCTTGATTTCGGCCTTTTCGATTTCAACAGCGTTACCACCTATGTTGGACTACTATAGCCCAACCTTTTCTGCCGCGCAAGTGGAGCTTTTAGTATCTGTCCCTTCATTTTCCGTAGTCGCGATGCTCTTACTTAATTCATTTATTGACAAATGGCTAAGTGATAGACAGCTAATTGTGACTGGGCTGCTCTTACTTAGTAGTGCTGGGATTTTTCCTTTTTTTGTACAAGCCTATCCTCTTGTCTTACTGTCACGTATTGCTTTTGGAATGGGGATTGGTCTTATCAATGCTAAGGCGATTGCCATCATCAGTCAACGTTATCAAGGTAAAGAGCGAGTTCAGATGTTAGGTATTCGTGGCTCCATGGAGTTGATTGGTGGAGCTTCTTGTTCTCTTTTAGTTGGACAATTACTGAAAATTCATTGGACCTTTGCCTTTCTTATCTATGGTTTTGGTTTTGTGATTTTGATTATGTACCTCCTTTTTGTGCCATCGATGGAGCAGGTGGAGAAGAAGCAGATTACAAAAAGAAAACAAGTTCTGAACAAAAAAGACCTTGGTATGATTCTTGGCATGGCTCTTTTAGCAGGTTTTGTCATCTGTATCAATTCTTCGATTAGTTTGCGCGTGCCTCTGTTTCAAGTTGCTGGTAAGACTATTGAGAGTGGTCAATCAGCCTTAGTACTGAGTTTAGAGCAGGGAATTGGAATTGTAGCTGGACTGAGTTTCGCCTCGCTTATAGGACATTTTAAAAATCGTCTTTTGCTTATAGTGATGTTCTTGTTAGCGGTTTGTCTCTTTGGGATGTCAGTGGCTAGTAACTTACCGATTTTGATTTTATCTTCAGTTGGTGTTGGTTTCTTTTATAGTATTATTTTGACAATTATCTTTAACCGACTTTCTGAGTCTATTGCTAGAAGTCTGTTGAACAAGGCGACAGCCTATGTCCTCTTAGGCTGTAACCTAGGGTCAGCCATTTCCCCTTATGTTTTGAAATTGTTAGCACTCATATCTCCAAGTTTTAGTTGGATTTTTCTAGCTTATGCTATCGTAAGTTTCCTACTTTTCCTTGGATTCTTTCTGAATGCAAAAATGGCCAAAAAAGTCTAAGCTTCAAAAACTTAATCAGTGAAATCTTGCGATTGACAAAGATTAGTAGATGAGCTAAAATAGAGAGGTCGTAAAGACAAACCAACTCTTTCTTGGTTTTAGGAGAGCCAATCCTAAGACTCGGATGGAGCAAAAAAAGGAGAAAAAACATGGCAATCTCAAAAGAGAAAAAAAATGAAATCATTGCTCAATACGCACGTCACGAAGGTGACACTGGTTCAGTAGAGGTTCAAGTTGCTGTCCTTACTTGGGAAATCAACCACCTTAACGAACACATTAAACAACACAAAAAAGACCACGCTACTTACCGTGGTTTGATGAAAAAAATCGGTCACCGTCGTAACTTGTTGGCATACCTTCGCCGCACAGACGTTAACCGTTACCGTGAGTTGATCAGCTCACTCGGACTTCGTCGTTAATTCAAGATACAAGTGTCTAGGCCTTGTTCAATTGAATACACGAAAATGGAACTGCTCTATGATGGGGCAGTTTTTTTATTCGCTAGGATTTTAGCCTGAGTTCAAAACAGCTCTCTAGATGTAGAGGGCTGTTTTTCTGCATTCCTCTAAAAATTTCTTACGATGATTAATCTATAGAACAAAAAAAAACTCCAAAATTAATTCTGGAAGTTTTTTAACTTAAAATCTTTTTGATAACTGTTTGAAATTGAGGGAGTTGATGGATAGCAGTTCCGACAAGGATACCTAACATATTTAAGGTGATATCTCCCAAATCAAAGACTCCCAAATGTCCGAAGTACTGAATGGATTCGACGGAGAAAAGGGTAAGGAGACAAAGTAGGAGATTACTCAATCGTGAAGAAAAGAGGAGTCCCAGAGGAATGAACATTAACAGGTTCATGATGGGAACGAAGTGGCTACCCCAGTATAATTCCCGAGCAAAGGAAAGGGGGTTAAGTGAGAGACCTTGGGTACCAATGTTTTTCAAGAAAAGTAGGTAGAAGAGAGCAAGAAAGTAAATGAAGTAGAGTAGGAGTAGTGTCTGTTTTTTCAGCTTTCTAGTAAGAAGTAGTTTCAAAAAAGCGTAGACAAAGTAACTCAGTAGGACAATAATGACTAGGTTGAGTAAGACTTGAAAGTAGGAGCCATAATGGGCGATGTAATGAACGTACTGTTCGAGATGCCCCCTATAAAACCAATAAGACAAGGCCAGTGAGAGGATTCCTAGTAAGATGTTACTCAATGTTTTTAATGTTTTTGCCACTTTGCTCCTCCATTTGCATATGATGAGTACACATTATATCAAAAAAACGTTTAAAGAAAGTTAAGAAACTGTAACGAAGTTTTGATAGAATAAAAGGATAAGGCAGAATCAAAGACTAAAAAAGGACTTTGAAACAGCAACTCTACTTTTGACTAACAATTTAATGATTTTTGTAAACAGGCTATGAAAGCTTATAAAATAATTAAATTTTAAAAATTAGGAGTCAGCACCTTGTTTCGAGATTATTAAAATGTTATTATATAGTAGTGAATTTTTAACATAAAAAGGAGTTCGTCTTATGAATAAAAAGGTTTTGGCGACAGCTGGAATTGCAGCACTTGCAGTTTCTGCTACAGTTGCTAAAGCTGATGAGGTAACGACAAACGATCAAGCCTCAACAACAGCATCAGTATCATCGACAGCTACACAAGCTGTCCCAACTCAAGCCCAAGTCGAAGCGGCTAGAGAAGAAGCCAGCGCTGCAAATCAAGCAGTATCGCAACAAGAGTCAGTTGTTGCTAATCATGAAGTAGCTGCAAACCAGGCTCAAGCAAACCTAGCGACAGCAGATTCTAACTTGCAAAAGGCACAAACAGCAGCCGATGAAGCAAGTCCAGAAACTATTGCTGCCGCTCAAGGTCAAGTAACTACTGCTGAAAATGCAGCTAAGGAAGCTAAGTCAGCAGTCGAAACAGCTCAATCAGCAGAAAAAACTGCTAAAGATGCAGCAGACAAACAGCAAGCTGTCGTTAATACAGATCAAGCTAATGTCAATGCTAAAGCTACTGAAGTGGCTAATGCTCAAAAATCAGTAGATGCCGCTAAAGCAGCTCTTAATGGTTCTAGTGCTTCTGAGGCAGCTTCTAACCAAGCTAAAGCGCAATCAGCTTTTGATGCTGCAACAGCAGCTGAGAAAAAAGCTCAAGAAGAATTGGCAGCCGCTCAGGCAGCTGATAAAGAAAAAGCTACTGCTATTTCAGCTAAAGAAGGGCAATTGACTGCAGACCAAAATGCAGCAAACCAAGCTAAAGCAGCTTATGAGACTGCTCAAACAGTAGCTAATGAAAAGGCAGCCGCACTTGCAGCCGCTGAAGCAGCTAAGAAAAAAGCAGAATCTTCAACAACTTCAACAGCTAATGTTCGTCAAAAATTCTCAGTGTCACAAGAGTATGTCAATGCTCTTAAGATTCATGAGTCTAAAACAGCGACCGCAGCAGAAAAAGCTCAAGCTGAACAAGTCTTGAAGAACGTTAATAAACGTGATCGTGGTAACAATAGTTATCAAGATAATGAAGCGGATAAAAATGTTAAAATTAGTGATTTGAATAATCTTAGTGAAGCTCAAATTACAGATTTGTCATTGTATGCTTCAAGTTTGATTAACCAAATTCGTACAGCCTTTGGTACAACTCAAACATCTGTTTCAAAAGGTAGTGTTCTTGCGGCTGACCGTGTTTCAGATGGTTATGTAGCAGATAACTGGGGTTGGGAAGCTATTACCCATCAACGACATGATAGTGCCGCCCTTGACCGTGCTGGTAAGTCATTTAATAGTGTAAGTATTGGTGAAAACCTTAATACATGGCAAGGTTTGACAGGACCATTTACCCTTAACGACATTAAGAAATATGTCTATGAAGCTATGCTTGACTTCATGTTTAACGGTAATGAGTGGAACCATGCTCGTTCTATCTCTGGACTTACAGCAGATGGTGGTGAGTCTTACATTGGAACAGACATCAGTGTTGTTGCCGGTGCCTTTAACGTTCACGTAAACAATGTCAATAAAAATTCTATCGCTTCTGATAGTAGCTTTGACACAACTAAGATTGCTAACCCATATGAAGGTAACCAATCTCAATCATCTTCAAATGCAAATCTTGCTGCTGCAAAAGCAGCTTATGAAGCTGCTAAGCAAGCTAACGATCAAGCTCAAAGTGACTTGGCTAGCAAGAAAGCGGCTTCTGAGTCAGCAACTCTTAAGCTTAAGAATACTCAGTCAGAACTTGCAGCTCTTAAAGCGACTGCAAGCAAGTTGGCAACTGCTCAGAATAACCTTTCTGAAAAACAAGCAGCCCTTGCAACTGCTAAATCAGAATTGGAAAAAGCTAACGCTGCAGTTGAAAACCTTAATGCTAACGCACAAGAAAAAGCAGCAGCCCTTAGCAAAGCTCAAGCAACTCTTGATGAAAAACAAGCAGAGCTTAAAACAGCTAAAGATAAACTTGCGACAAGTTCTGCAACCTTGCAACGTTTGACAAATGCCTACAACGCTGCTAAGCAAGATACTGCTAAGAAACAAGTAGCATTGACACAAGCTAACCAAGCCTTGACTGCTGCTAAGAACCGTGTAGCAGCCCTTACAAATGCTTCAGCTAACCTAGCTAAGGCTAAAGCAGAACGTGCAACAGCCTTTGCCAAACTTACTGCGGCGAAAGCAGCTCTTTCAACTGAACGTGCGAAACTTGTTGAATTGTCAGCTAAGCGTGATAAATTAACGAGCGAATACACGACTGTTCAAACAGCCTTCGATAACTACATGAAAGCTAAGGCAGACAAAGAGCTTCAAACACAATTGGCTAAAGAGTTCGCTAACATTACATCTAAAGGTCTTACACCAGTACCTGTTTACGATGTAGATGGGAAAGTTATTGCTTTCACAACACAAGAACAGGCAGCTCAAACTGTAGCGCAAGTTCCTGTAAATTATGGTCAAACAAAAGCTGAGAAACAAGCTCCTGTACAAGAAGCAGACAGCTTGCCAGAAACAGGTGAGTCAACTGCAGCAGGATTCAGTCTTGTAGGTCTCTTCATGACACTATTGGCCTTCCTTGGTTTCGTTGACAGACGTACACGTCGTAACTAATCATTATAGACAAAAAAACGGCAACTGCCGTTTTTTTTATATGTCTGAGAATCTAAAAAAGTTAAGGCCGAAACCTTAACTTTTTTGTTTTTAACCCAAGAAACGTTTGAGGAATTCCTTGGTACGTTCTTCTTTAGGATTTTCAAAGATTTGTTCTGGGCTACCTTGTTCAGCGATTACCCCTTTATCCATGAAGATGACACGGTCTGAAACGTCACGTGCGAACTCCATTTCATGGGTAACGATAATCATGGTCAAACCAGTTCCAGATAGCTCCTGCATAGTCTTGAGTACTTCCCCTACCATTTCTGGGTCAAGGGCTGAAGTTGGTTCGTCAAAGAGGATGGCTTCTGGATCAACAGAGAGGGCACGAGCAATTGCTACACGTTGTTTTTGTCCCCCTGAAAGTTGTTTTGGTTTAGCTTTCCAGTATTGTTCCCCCATACCAACTTTCTCCAAGTTAGCTTTGGCGATGCTTTCAGCTTCTTTACGGTCACGTTTTAGAACGGTTGTTTGAGCTACGATAGCATTTTCCAAGACATTAAGGTTTTCAAAGAGGTTGAATGATTGGAAAACCATACCGAGTTTTTCACGATAGGTAGTGAGGTCGTAACCTTTTTCAAGGACGTTGTCCCCATGATAGAGGATTTCACCACCTGAAGGTGATTCGAGTAGGTTAATAGAGCGAAGGAAGGTTGATTTCCCTGAACCTGAAGAACCAATAATTGAGATAACCTCACCCTTTTTGACGCTGAGGGAGATATCTTTGAGGACTTCATTTTTTCCGTATGATTTTTTGAGGTTTTTAATTTCTAAAATCGTCTCAGTCATTAGTGAACCCCTCCTTGTGTGTAAGTATCTTGATCCAAACGGCGTTCTACATAACGCAAGATGCGTGTCACTGTGAAGGTAAGGACAAAGTAGATTGCTGCGATAACAAAGAATGTTTGGAAGTATTGATAAGTTTGGCTTGCGACAGTGTTACCTGCGAAGTAAAGTTCCACAACAGAGATAACGTTCAAAACAGAGGTATCCTTGATATTGATAACGAACTCATTACCAGTAGCTGGCAAGATATTACGGATAACCTGTGGAAGAACAATCTTACGCATGGTTTGACCATGGGTAAATCCAAGAGCAGTTGCAGCTTCGAATTGTCCTTTATCAACAGCGAAGATACCACCACGAACGATTTCACTCATGTAGGCTCCGGTGTTGATAGAAACGATGAAGACAGCTGCTAGGGTACGGTCAATGTTGATACCAAAGGCCTGGGCAGTACCGTAGTAGATAACCATAGATTGTACAATCATTGGCGTACCGCGGAAAACTTCGATATAGACATTAAGAACCCAACCAAAGAGTTTTTGGAGCAAAGCTACAAATTTATTAGCAGCTTTAGGAGCTGTACGGTAAACACCAATCATAAGACCGATAAAAGTACCCACAACTGTACCAATAATTGAGATAAGAAGGGTAATTCCTGTACCACGTAAGAATTGTGGCCAGTTCTTAGCGATGATAGCGCTCATCTGACTAAAGAAGTTTCCTTTTTTAGCCTCATCAGTCTTATCTGCAGGTTGGATGGCAATGATGTGATCCATCAGTTTGACACGTTCCTCTTGGCTGATTCCAGCAAGGACCTTATTGACTTGTTCCATTTGCTGGCTGTCTCCTTTACGAAGACCGACGGCCAAGGACACGTCATCGTCTGAAACCTGGAAACCACCATCTTTAAGCGTAATCATCTTATATTTTGAGCTAGCTTCTTCGGCAGTTTTGGCTTCAGGACGCTCTGAAACATAGCCATCGATGATACCAGACGCAAGGGCTTGGCGCATAGCACCGAAGTCTCCCATAGCGGTTTGTTTGCTGACACCTGGGATTTGGTCAATCAAATTATAGAGATAAACCCCTTGTTGAGCTGTGATTTTAGCATCCTTGAAGTCTTTGAGGCTCTTAGCGTTGGCATAATCACCGTCTGAGCTGACAACCATGACAGGTTCGCTTCGGTAGTAGCTGTCTGAAAAGTCGATTTCTTGACGACGTTCAGCTGTTGGACTCATACCTGCGATGATCATATCGATCTTGCCGGAAGTGAGGGCAGGAATCAAACCTGTCCAAGCGGTTTTGACCACCAAGGGTTTCTTCCCTTGAGCTTCAGCGATTTTTTTAGCGATTTGCACGTCATAACCGTTGGCATACTGTTTAGTACCTTCGATTGGAACGGCTCCGTTTGAGTCATCGTCCTGCGTCCAGTTGAAAGGTGCATAGGCAGCCTCCATACCGACACGGAGATACTCGTCTGCTTGAGCGCTTGATACTCCGCCAAAAACGAGGAGGAGCGCTGCAAAGCAGGCTACAATAATTCTTTTCATTGAAACAATGTCTCCTATAAAAATGTCATACCTTACTATTTTACAGGAAATTAGGATTAATGACAATAAGTTGGGATTAGAAAAACAATCTCTATACCAAGATTGTCTTCAAATACAAGTTGTAATTTGATATAATGGGAAGGACGATTTGGAGCCTTGATCATTTTTGGTGTGATGAGGCTAGCATTTTAAAACGGAGATAATTATGCAAACGGCACAATTTATTATTGAATTACTAAAAGCAGTCTTTCTTGGGATTGTCGAAGGTATCACTGAGTGGCTACCGATTTCATCTACAGGTCACTTGATTTTGGTGAATGAATTCTTGAACTTGAGACAAAGTAAAGATTTCATCGATATGTTTAATATCGTTATCCAACTTGGTGCTATTCTGGCGGTTATGGTCATTTACTTTAAACGTTTGAATCCCTTCCAACCTGGTAAGACAGCACGTGAAGTGCAATTGACTTGGCAACTTTGGCTCAAGGTGGTCATTGCCTGTATTCCTTCAGCCTTCTTTGGTCTACTTTTAGATGACTGGATGGAGGCCCATCTCAGTAATTTCTTTGTAGTAGCTATCATGTTGGTGGTCTACGGGATTGCCTTTATTTGGATTGAGGACCGCAATCGACGTGTAGAACCTAAGGTAACGGATTTGGCACGTATGTCTTACAAGACAGCTTTCTATATTGGTCTTTTCCAAGTCTTGAGTATCATTCCAGGGACAAGCCGTTCAGGTGCTACTATTCTTGGGGGTATCATCGTTGGTACTAGTCGTAGCGTAGCTGCTGACTTTACCTTCTTCCTTGGTATTCCAACCATGTTTGGTTATAGTGGCCTTAAGGCGGTTAAGTATTTCATTGACGGGAATACCTTGACAGGTGGACAAGTGGCTATTCTCTTGGTAGCTAGTGTGACAGCCTTTGTTGTCAGCTTGTTCGTGATTCGCTTCTTGATGAATTACATTAAGAAACATGATTTCACAGTTTTCGGAAAATACCGTATCGTACTTGGTATTATTGTGCTTCTTTATGGAGCTGTCAAACTTATTTTCGGATAATTACTTTTAAGTAAACTGAAAAGGACTTCGATTGAAGTCCTTTTTATCTGGTTTAGAGATTAATTGTGGAGAAGTTTTCCAAAGATAAGGTAAGCTAGCAACCATAGGACCAGTCCACAAGTTAAGAAACTAGCTAGGATTTTCAAGAAGTCCACGATATTATGCAAGGGATACCATCCGGACAAACAGAGAATTGGAAGGATGGTAACACACATGATAGAGAAGTGCAGAAGTGATTGCTGTTTGAGCGATAAACGGTTATCGTCGTAAATGGGTGCAGTTGCTAGTATGATGGCGACGATTAGCCCTGTAAGAAAAGTAGATTTGTTTACTTGATAAGGTTGCCCCGATAAGTAGAGAAAGAGCGTCAATAAACTCGTTATTCCTCCAGCAATGCTAGCTCGTAGCCACCCTTTTTTATAGGCAGTCATGGTCATCACCTCCATGTATATCTTCACTTTTATTATACTCCAATCTAGGATAGATGACAGGTATAAATGGGGAAATACAAGGTTTTGTTAGTATTAAGAAGTTTGTAGAAATCCTTTCCAAAATAAGACTCAAACTTGCTCAGAAATTGCTATCTCTTGGCTTTTCTAGTATAATGAAATAACTACTCGTGCGAGGTTTTTTACATATGGAAATGAAACAAATAAGCGAGACAACTCTAAAAATCATGATTACCATGGAAGATCTTGAAGAACATGGTATGGAATTGAAGGATTTCTTGATTCCCCAGGAAAAAACAGAGGAATTTTTCTATACTGTCATGGATGAGTTGGACTTGCCTGATAACTTTAAAAATAGTGGAATGCTGAGCTTCCGTGTCACGCCACGCAAGGATCGTGTGGATGTCTTTGTGACTAAATCAGATCTTAAGGAAGACCTTGATTTCAACGATTTGTCAGATATGGATGACTATTCAGGGCTTTCTCCAGAAGAGTTTCTAAAGGCCCTTGAGGGTAACTTTATGGACAAGGGTGACATCGAAGCACACCATAAGCTCGAAGAGCTTGAAAAGACCTTGGAAGAGGTTGATAAGGCTATGACAGAGCCTACCAAGGAAGTGGCTGAAGAAAATATTCGTGAAGACTATACCCACTATGTCTTGGCCTTCTCTGACTTTGATCAAGTGGTGACTTTTACGCAAGGTTTGAAGGATATACCTGTTGAAGGTTCTGAGCTTTATAAACTTGGGGATGTCTACTACATGACGATCCTTCTTTACTTGGCTGATGAGCCTGATTATTACGCGAACAATATGTATGCGCGTTTTCTTGAATATGCGAATGTAGCAGACCGAACACGTGCCTACCTACAAGAGCATGCAACAATCTTGATGGAAGAGGACGCCTTACCGGTACTACAAGCAACGAAATGGAGCTAAGACATGCCTTGGACCATTAACTATATATTCGTTTTGATTGGGACCTTTTTGATTGCCATTGTGACGACCCCATTGGTACGCTCTTTGGCCTTACGTGTCGGAGCTGTTGACAATCCCAATGCAAGACGTATCAATAAAAAGCCCATGCCTAGTGCTGGCGGTCTAGCTATTTTGTTGGCCTTTGTACTAGCGACCTTGGTCTTTATGCCTATGATTATCCATAAGGATATCTGGCATGTTTCTTACATTAGGTACATCTTGCCGGTTGTTGTGGGGGGATCTGTCGTAGCTCTGACGGGCTTCATTGATGATATCTTGGAATTAAAGCCTCTACCTAAGATGCTTGGTATTGTTATTGGAGCTGTTATCGTTTGGGCTTTTACAGACTTCCGATTTGATAGCTTTAAGATTCCATTTGGTGGTCCCATGATTCATTTTGGGCCAGTCCTGACCTTGATTTTAACGGTGTTATGGATTGCGGCCATCACCAATGCCATTAATCTGATTGATGGTTTGGATGGCTTGGTTGGAGGAGTTTCTATCATTTCCCTTATGACTATGGGGGTGATTTCTTATTTCTTCCTCTATGATACTGATATTTTCTTGACCATGACCATCTTTGTCTTGGTGGCTGCCATTATGGGCTTCTTCCCTTACAATTATCATCCAGCGATTATCTATCTAGGTGATACGGGGGCGCTTTTTATTGGCTTTATGATTGGTGTCTTGTCATTGCAAGGATTGAAAAATGCAACTGCAGTGGCTATTTTGTCACCTGTTATTATCCTTGGAGTGCCTATTGTTGACACAGTGGTAGCCATTGTCCGCCGTAAGTTGTCAGGGCGCCCAGCCATGGAGGCTGACAAGATGCACTTACATCATCGCCTTCTAGCCATGGGCTTCACTCATCGAGGAGCGGTTCTGGTGGTTTATGCCATCGCTATTCTCTTTTCATTGATTGCCCTCTTGTTAAATGTTTCCAGTCGTCTCGGTGGTATTCTCTTGCTCTTGAGTTTACTTTTGGGAATGGAAATTCTGATTGAAGGGCTTGAGATTTGGGGCGTTGGTCGAACACCTCTCTTCAATTTCCTAAAATTTATCGGGAATAGTGATTATCGCCAAGCAACCATGTTAAAATGGAAGCAAGGGCGAAAAAATTAAACATTTGAAAAGCCAAGTAATGGCTTTTTTGTTATAATGATTCTAATTAAGGAAAATGGAAGTTCTCTTTTTATTTTCCAGAAAATAGCAAGACTATTTTCAAAAAAATAATGCAAATTAGCGAGCAAGTGCTCGCTGTATATATGAAAAAGGAGTATACAATGTCTGTACTTGAAATCAAAAATCTTCATGTTTCTGTTGAAGATAAAGAAATCTTGAAGGGTCTTAATTTGACTCTTAAAACTGGTGAGATTGCTGCTATCATGGGTCCTAACGGAACTGGTAAATCTACCCTTTCAGCTGCTATCATGGGTAACCCAAACTATGAAATCACAGAAGGGGACATCCTTTTTGATGGCGAAAGCATCCTTGATTTGGAAGTTGACGAACGTGCACGCCTAGGTCTTTTCCTTGCTATGCAATACCCAGCTGAAATCCCAGGAATCACAAATGCTGAGTTCATCCGTGCGGCTATGAACGCTGGTAAAGAAGATGACGAAAAGATTTCTGTTCTTGATTTCATCACTAAATTGGATGAAAAGATGGAATTGCTTGGTATGCGTGAAGAAATGGCTGAGCGTTACCTTAATGAAGGTTTCTCAGGTGGTGAGAAAAAGCGTAACGAAATCCTTCAATTGCTCATGTTGGAACCTAAGTTTGCTCTTCTCGATGAGATTGACTCAGGTCTTGATATCGATGCCCTTAAAGTGGTTTCAAAAGGGGTTAACGCTATGCGTGGCGAAGGCTTCGGTGCTATGATTATCACTCACTACCAACGTCTTTTGAACTACATCACTCCAGATGTTGTACACGTAATGATGGAAGGTAAAGTGGTTCTTTCAGGCGGTCCTGAATTGGCTGCTCGTCTTGAGCAAGAAGGTTATGCGAAAATCGCTGAAGAGCTCGGTTACGAGTACCACGAAGAAGCGTAAGTCTGTTACTCGAAATAACTAGAAAAGGAGTAACCTATGTCAAAAGAATCTATTATCGCTTTTTCACAAGCAAAAGCAGAGCCACTTTGGTTGCAAGACCTTCGTCAAGCAGCCTTTGATAAGCTTGAAAGTTTGGCTCTTCCAAAAATTGAGCGTGTTAAATTCCACCGTTGGAATCTCGGTGATGGAACGATTACTGAAAATGAACCATCAGCAAATGTGCCTGATTTTACAGCGCTTGGAAACAACCCTAAATTGGTCCAAGTAGGAACAAATACTGTACTTGAACAATTGCCAGCCGACTTGATTAGCCAAGGTGTGGTCTTTACAGACCTTACGACTGCTCTTGAGGAAATCCCAGAAGTCGTTGAAGCCTTCTTTGGTAAGGCTGTAGCCTATGATGAGGACAAATTGGCAGCTTATAACTATGCCTACTTCAATAGTGCAGCAGTCCTTTATGTACCAGATAATGTTGAAATTGACTTGCCAGTTGAAAGCTATTTTTACCAAGATGGAACTTCAAATGTTCCATTTAACAAACACGTTTTGATCGTGGCGGGTAAAAACAGTAAATTGACTTACCTTGAGCGTTTTGAAACGCTAGGTGAAGCGACTGAAAAAGCTAGTGCCAACATTTCGGTTGAAGTCATTGCTCAAGACGGTGCACAAGTTAAGTTTGCGGCTATTGACCGTTTGGGTGAAAATGTCACAACTTATATTAGTCGTCGTGGTCGTATCGGTCGTGATGCCAGCATTGACTGGGCTCTCGGGATTATGAACGAGGGCAATGTTATTGCTGACTTTGATAGTGACTTGATTGGTAATGGAAGTCATGCCAACCTTAAAGTTATTGGTCTTTCATCAGGTCGTCAGGTTCAAGGGATTGATACTCGTGTGACTAACTATGGTAACAACTCTGTGGGACATATCCTCCAACACGGTGTTATCTTGGAACGTGGTACTTTGACTTTCAATGGTATTGGTCACATTGTCAAAGGTGCTAAGGGTGCTGATGCACAACAAGAAAGCCGTGTGCTTATGCTTTCTGACAAGGCACGTTCAGATGCGAACCCAATCCTCTTGATTGACGAAAATGAAGTTACAGCAGGACATGCTGCTTCAATCGGTCAGGTAGATCCAGAGGATATGTATTACCTCATGAGTCGTGGACTTGATCAAGACACTGCAGAACGTTTGGTTATTCGCGGTTTCTTAGGAGCAGTTATTACTGAAATCCCAGTTAAAGAAGTGCGCGATGAAATGATTTCTGTAACTGATACAAAACTAAACAAACGTTAGGAACTATCGACGCAGATAGTCTAACCTATGATATATCTAGATAGGGAGATAAGATGTCAGCTTTAGATGCCTATAAGATTCGACAAGATTTTGCCATTTTAGATCAGGTAGTTAATGATGAACCTTTGGTATACTTGGATAATGCAGCAACGACCCAGAAGCCCCAAGTAGTTTTGGACACTCTCATGGCCTACTATCATGAGGACAATGCCAATGTTCACCGTGGTGTGCATACTTTGGCTGAGCGTGCAACAGCTGCTTACGAAGCTAGTCGTGAAAAGCTTCGTCAGTTTATCAATGCTAAATCAACCAAAGAGGTCCTCTTTACACGTGGAACGACAACTGGTCTTAACTGGATTGGTCGTTTTGCAGAGCAGGTTCTTGAGCCAGGAGATGAGGTGGTTATTTCAATTATGGAACACCACTCAAATATCATTCCTTGGCAGGAAGCTTGTAAGAAGACGGGGGCAAAACTTGTTTATGCCTACTTGAAAGATGGCCAATTGGATATGGAAGATTTGGCTAACAAGATTACTGAAAAGACAAAATTTGTCAGTCTAGCTCAGGTCTCTAACGTTTTAGGCTGCATCAATCCTGTCAAAGAAATTGCCAAGCTCGCCCACCAAGTTGGTGCCTATATGGTGGTGGATGGTGCCCAATCGGCGCCCCACATGGCCATTGATGTTCAGGATTTGGATTGTGATTTCTTCACCCTTTCTGGACATAAGATGTTAGGTCCAACAGGGATTGGGGTTCTTTATGGCAAGGAAGAGATTCTTAACCAGATGAATCCTATTGAATTCGGTGGTGAGATGATTGATTTTGTTTACGAACAGGAAGCCACTTGGAAGGAATTGCCTTGGAAATTTGAGGCTGGTACACCTAACATTGCGGGGGCTATTGCTCTTGGTGCTGCTGTGGACTACCTCTCTGCTTTAGGTATGGAAAATATTCATGCTTACGAGCAAGAATTAGTAGACTATGTTTTGCCTAAGCTTCAGGCGATTGATGGTCTGACAGTCTACGGTCCAGAAGATCCTAGTCGGCATGCAGGTGTTGTTGCCTTTAATATTGATGGGCTTCACCCTCATGATGTGGCGACCGCTCTTGACTATGAAGGAGTGGCAGTGCGTGCGGGTCACCACTGTGCTCAGCCTTTAATTAATCATTTAGGAATCTCATCAGCTGCCCGAGCTAGCTTCTATATTTATAATACTAAAGAGGATTGCGACAAACTTGTAGAGGCAATTCTTGCGACGAAGGAGTTTTTCAATGGCACTCTCTAGACTAGATAGTTTATATATGGCTGTTGTGGCCGATCACTCTAAGAGCCCTCACCATCATGGTGTCCTACCTGATGTGGAGCAACTTCAACTGAATAATCCGACTTGTGGAGATGTTATCAATCTGTCAGTTAAATTTGATGGTGACGTGATTGAAGACATTGCCTTTGCTGGTGATGGTTGTACCATTTCTACAGCTTCATCAAGTATGATGACGGATGCAGTTATTGGAAAAACCAAGGCCGAGGCTTTGGAACTAGCGGAGATTTTCTCTCTTATGATTCAAGGAGATCATAAAGATGAAGATAAGCTGGGCGAAGCCAAGCTCTTGGCGGGGGTTTCTAAATTTCCACAACGTATCAAATGTGCAACACTCTCTTGGAATGCGCTCAAAAAAGCCATAGAGAGAAGCGAGCTTTAGGAAGTCAGGGAGCAGTTAGTCTCCTTGCCCAAGCAAAAAGGAAAACGAATCAAACCTTTAATAAAGGAAAATACTATGACTGAAACAAATGAAAAAGTAGAACCAAAACCCATTGATTTGGGAGAATATAAATATGGTTTCCATGACGATGTGACACCAGTCTTTTCAACAGGAAAAGGGATCAGTGAGGACGTGGTCCGTGCCATGTCTGCTGAAAAGGGGGAACCTGAGTGGATGCTTGAATTCCGCTTAAAATCATTGGAAACCTTTAACAAAATGGCTATGCAAGAGTGGGGACCAGACCTTTCTGGTATTAACTTTGATGACCTGACTTATTTCCAAAAGGCATCAGACAAACCTGCTCGTGACTGGGAAGATGTTCCTGAGAAAATTAAGGAAACTTTTGAACGTATTGGTATCCCAGAAGCAGAGCGTGCTTATCTTGCTGGAGCCTCAGCTCAGTATGAATCAGAAGTGGTTTACCACAATATGAAAGAAGAGTACGACAAGTTGGGGATTATCTTTACAGATACGGATTCAGCTCTTAAAGAGCATCCAGAACTCTTCAAGAAGTACTTCTCAAAACTGGTTCCGCCAACAGATAATAAATTTGCAGCCCTTAACTCAGCCTTCTGGTCAGGTGGTACCTTTATCTATGTACCTAAAGGCGTTAAGGTGGATATTCCGCTTCAAACCTACTTCCGTATCAATAACGAAGCAACTGCTCAGTTTGAACGTACTCTTATCATCGTTGATGAAGGTGCCAGCGTTCACTATGTTGAAGGATGTACAGCGCCAACTTACACAACTGCCAGCCTTCATGCGGCTATCGTTGAAATCTTTGCACTTGATGGTGCCTACATGCGCTACTCAACTATCCAAAACTGGTCAGATAGCGTCTACAACTTGGTAACTAAACGTGCTACGGCTAAGAAAAACGCAACTGTTGAGTGGATTGATGGTAACCTGGGTGCTGAAGTAACCATGAAGTACCCTTCTGTTTACCTTGATGGCGAAGGTGCACGTGGTACTATGCTTTCAATTGCCTTTGCCAATGCTGGTCAACACCAAGATACAGGGGCTAAGATGATTCACAATGCACCGCATACATCATCATCTATTGTCTCTAAATCAATTGCTCGTAATGGTGGTAAGGTTGACTACCGTGGACAAGTCACATTCAACAAGGATTCTAAGAAATCGGTATCTCACATCGAATGTGATACCATCTTGATGGATGACTTGTCTAAATCAGACACTATCCCATTCAACGAAATCCACAACTCACAAGTTGCCCTTGAACACGAAGCTAAAGTTTCTAAGATTTCTGAAGAGCAACTCTACTACCTCATGAGTCGTGGACTTTCAGAACAAGAAGCAACAGAGATGATTGTTATGGGATTTGTGGAACCATTCACCAAAGAACTTCCAATGGAATATGCCGTTGAGCTTAACCGCTTGATTAGTTATGAAATGGAAGGATCAGTTGGGTAAAAACTCTGATAATCTAAAGGGACCAGATGGTCCTTTTTGTCTTGCCTGAAAAATCAGGAGATGGGCTATAGATAACTGTTAGGAACAGAGTAATTGCAAAGTGTAGAAAGCGTTTACAACTTTTATTTAAAAAGATATAATAGATTTGAATAGCAAGTAATGGAGGGGACTAATATGGGAGTGTATAACAGTGACTGGCTACTCAATCAAATTCGAGGAACAGCTAATGTGGTCAGTAAGGCTTTTAAATTTGAGACTTTAGACATTGATTTAGGTCAGGTGGAGGACGAGCAAGGTCACACTATTGATGGTAATGACTATATTGACGACTTGTTGATCCATGAACAGTATGATCAGGCGACAGCCTTCATTCATAGTCAACTCAAACGTTTGACGACTAATGACTATAATCTCCTTGTCAGCATCTATATTGAGTATTTGGAGAATTTGCCGCCATTAATAAAAGAAAAACATCAGCTTGATAATCGCCAAATAATGGACTGGAAAGCTAAACTGTCCGAGTTTTCATGGTAATTTGCTAGAGAGAGTGGGAGAGGAAACGCCAAGCGTTTACGACTTTTCCACCCTCTTTTTTGTGTTATAATAGAGACACTATGGATAAATTAATTAAAACAATTTCAGAATCAGGTTCTTTCCGTGCTTATGTTCTTGATAGCACTGAAACAGTTAGAACCGCACAAGAAAAACACAATACATTATCATCATCAACAGTTGCTTTGGGGCGTACTCTTATTGCCAATCAAATCTTGGCTGCTAACCAAAAGGGTGAAAGCAAAATTACAGTTAAGGTTATCGGAAACAGCTCTTTTGGTCATATCATCTCTGTAGCTGATACCAAAGGACATGTTAAGGGCTACATCCAAAATCCAGGTGTGGACATCAAGAAAACAGCGACTGGTGAAGTTTTGGTGGGTCCTTTCATGGGTCAAGGGCAGTTTGTCTCAATCATCGATTATGGAACTGGTAATCCTTACACGTCATCAACACCACTTATTTCTGGTGAAATCGGTGAAGACTTTGCCTACTATTTGACAGAATCTGAGCAAACACCATCTGCTGTTGGTCTTAATGTACTTCTTGACGAAGAGGATAAGGTTAAGGTTGCTGGTGGTTTCATGCTTCAGGTCTTGCCAGGGGCTAGCGAGGAAGAAGTCGCTCGTTACGAAAAACGCATCCAAGAGATGCCAGCCATTTCAACGCTTTTGGAGTCTGATGACCATATCGAAGCTCTCTTGAATGCTATTTATGGGGATGAGCCTTTCAAACGTTTGTCTGAAGAGGAGCTGAGTTTTGACTGTGATTGCTCACGTGAACGCTTTGAAAATGCCCTCTTGACGCTTGGTAAGGATGAACTTCAAGCTATTAAAGATGAAGATCACGGTGCTGAAATCATCTGCCAATTCTGCCAAAACAAGTATGAATTTTCAGAAGCTGACTTGGAGGAACTCATCAATGACTAAACTTAATTCGTCCTTCATGATTGGAAATGTAGAGATCCCTCACCGAACAGTCCTAGCTCCTATGGCAGGCGTGACCAACTCTGCCTTTCGTACCATTGCAAAAGAGTTTGGTGCTGGTCTTGTGGTGATGGAGATGATTTCTGAAAAAGGTCTCCTCTACAATAATGAGAAAACTCTTCACATGCTTCACATCGATGAGAATGAACATCCAATGTCTATCCAGCTTTTCGGTGGTGATGCTGAAGGCTTGAAGCGAGCAGCCGACTTTATCCAGACCAATACGAAGGCTGATATCGTTGATATCAACATGGGTTGTCCGGTCAATAAGGTAGTCAAAAATGAAGCTGGTGCCAAGTGGCTCAAGGATCCAGATAAGATTTACCACATTGTCAAGGAAGTAACGTCAGTACTTGATATTCCTTTGACTGTTAAGATGCGTACGGGTTGGTCAGACAGTGATTTGGCTGTGGAAAACGCTCTTGCAGCTGAGTCTGCAGGTGTTTCTGCTCTTGCTATGCACGGTCGTACCCGTGAACAAATGTATACTGGTCACTGTGACCATGAGACGCTGGCTCGTGTTGCTAAAGCTATTACTAAGATTCCATTTATCGGAAATGGTGATGTTCGTAGCGTTCAAGACGCTAAACTCATGATTGAAGAACTTGGTGTAGATGCGGTTATGGTGGGGCGTGCAGCTATGAACAACCCATACATCTTCACGCAAATCAATCACTTCTTCGAAACGGGAGAGGAATTGCCAGAGCTTCCATTTGATAAGAAGCTGGACATCGCTGAAGACCACCTCAAACGTTTGGTGGACCTTAAAGGTGAAAAGATTGCTGTTCGTGAATTCCGTGGTCTGGCACCACACTATCTTCGTGGAACAGCAGGAGCAGCTAAGGTTCGTGGCGAAGTCTCACGTGCCGAGTCTGTTGCTCAGGTCGAAGAAATATTTGCGACTTTGCGATAAATGTATATACATAATGAAAACTTGACCAACTTGGTTAGGTTTTTATTTTACTCTTATTCTTCCCTGATATTGATGACAGCGAACTGCTAATCTTTTTCTAGGTCTTCCCTTGCAAAACCTCTGTGTTTTCGATATAATTAACTGGTTAAGTAAATGGAGAAAGAAATGCTAGAACTAGAAGAACAAGTCAATCAATTGATTAACCAAATTTTGCTTAAGGCTGAGAATCAGCATGAGCTCCTTATTGGTCAGTGCCGTAGTCAGGTTAAGTTGACCAACACCCAGGAGCATATTCTCATGCTTTTGTCTGAGGGGCGAAAGACTAATTCTGAGTTGGCTAAGACTCTCAATGTCAGTCAGGCTGCTGTTACCAAGGCGGTAAAAACCTTGGTCAAAGAGGGCATGTTGGAGGCTAAGAAAGACAAGGATGATGGGCGCGTGACCTACTTTGTCTTGACACAAGAAGCTCAACCCATAGCCCGAGAGCATGAGGAACACCACCAAGAGACCTTGGGGGTTTATCGGTCTGTATTGGATCAGTTCGATAATCAAGAGCGTCAGGTTATTGGACGTTTCTTGACAACATTAGCAGAAAAAATCGAGGAATAAGATGCGTTATATTACAGTTGAAGGACTGAGCTTCCAGTATGATGCGGAGCCCGTTCTGGACAATATTCACTATCATTTGGATTCTGGGGAGTTTGTGACCCTGACTGGGGAAAATGGAGCTGCCAAGTCAACGCTTATTAAGGCTACCCTAGGAATTCTCAAGCCTAAGAAAGGGACTGTGACGATTTCTGATATTAACAAAGATGGTAAAAAGCTTCGTATGGCCTATCTTCCACAGCAGATTGCCAGCTTTAATGCAGGTTTTCCAAGCACGGTATACGAGTTTGTTAAGTCTGGCCGTTATCCTCGTCAGGGCTGGTTCCGTCGTTTGACGAAACACGACTTGGAGCATGTTCAACGTGCCCTAGAGTCTGTTGGTATGTGGGAAAATCGTCACAAGCAGATTGGACATCTCTCAGGTGGCCAAAAGCAGCGTGCTGTTATTGCGCGTATCTTTGCTTCAGATCCTGATATCTTTGTTTTGGATGAACCAACGACAGGGATGGATGCAGGAACAGCCAATACCTTCTATGAACTCATGCACCACTCTGCCCATAAGCATGGCAAGTCTGTCTTGATGATTACCCACGACCCAGAGGAAGTCAAGGAGTACACAGACCGTAATATTCATCTGGTTCGTAACCAGAAATTGCCTTGGCGTTGTTTCAACGTCCATGAAAAGGATGGAGAGGAGCACAAACATGATTAGTGAATTATTAGCCTATGATTTTATGCAACGTGCTATTCTCGCCGTGATTGCTATTAGTATCTTTTCGCCAATTTTGGGGCTCTTCTTAATTCTTCGTCGTCAGAGCTTGATGAGTGATACGTTGAGTCACGTGTCCCTAGCTGGGGTGGCTGTTGGGATTTTCTTGGGACAATCAACCACTTGGATGACCCTTGTGGTTGTGGTTATTGCCGCTTTGGTCTTGGAATATCTCAGGGTCAGTTACAAGCATTATATGGAGATTTCAACGGCTATCCTCATGTCAATGGGATTGGCAGTGGCTCTTATTCTTAGTAACAAGGCGGGTAGCAGTAGCATGAGTCTGGATAGCTATCTTTTTGGTTCTATCATCACGATTAGCTCTGAGCAGGTTCATGCCCTCTTTGTGATTGCGGCTATTGTACTGGTCTTGACGCTACTATTTATTCGTCCTATGTATCTTTTGACCTTTGACGAGGACACTGCTCATGTAGATGGCTTGCCAGTACGTCTCATGTCGCTTCTCTTCAATATTGTGACAGGTATAGCGATTGCTCTGATGATTCCAGCAGCAGGATCACTTTTAGTTTCTACCATCATGATTCTTCCAGCAGCTATTGGTATGAAAATAGGTCAAACCTTTAAATCTGTCATTTTTTGGGCTATTGGTATTGGTTTGGTTGGCATGCTCTCTGGTATTTTTATTTCCTATTATTGGGAAACACCTGCTAGTGCCACTATTACCCTTATCTTCATCGCCTTCTTTGGTCTGGTATCAATCTTTGAACCTCTCTTAAAAGCAGAGTAAGTATATAGAAGAAAAGAGCTTGAGAAATCGAGCTCTTTTTGTGATATACTAAAGTGGTTTTTGAGAGAAGTTAAAATAAGAATGGTAGCTTTCTAGGCAGAAATGATGATTATATTTCTCTGGTATCCACTATCATTTGTAATAGTAACAAAAAAGGAGAAAACATGGAAATCTTTCTAACGAGTATATCGGGAATCCTAGTCATTTTGGGTATGATTTTAGTGGGATTCGTAATGGGTGAAAAAGGCTGGTTTGACGACAAGTCACGTGGTCTTATAGCTAAGCTAGTCACTCAAATTGCCCTTCCTTGTTATATGCTCTATACGATTACACAGCGTTTCACAGCGGCAGACCTACTTAAAATGTTGCCGGAATTGCGTTTTCCTACACTTTCTATGGTGATTTTACTCGGGATTGCGACAGCGGTGGCTAGAATTTTTGCAGTGAAAAAGGAGCGTCGTGGTCTCTTTATTTCCATGTTTTTTAATTCGAATACCATTTTTGTGGGGCTCCCTATCAATCAAGCCCTCTTTGGCGACGCTAGTATCCCCTATGTTCTTATCTATTATATGTGCAATACGACCTTTTTCTGGACCTTGGGGACCTACCTCATCCAACGTGATGGGGAAGGAGACGCTGAATTTGATTTAAGAACAAGTCTGAAAAAAATCTTTTCCCCCCCTCTAATGGGCTTCATGTTAGGCCTTCTTATTGTTATCCTCCATATTAAATTACCAAGCTTTTTAGCCAGTGACTTGCAGTATTTAGGTAGTTTGACGACTCCTTTATCTATGATTTTCATCGGTTTGTCAGTATCCAATGCAGGTGTCAAGCAGTTGGTTCTTAAAAAGGACCAGTTACTGATTTTGCTGGGACGCTTTGTGGTTGCTCCTCTCTTAATGGCTACCATCGTATATTGGGCGCCCCTCCCAACTTTGATGAAGCAAGTTTTTATCATCCAGTCGGCTATGCCTGTCATGACCAATGCTCCAGTCGTTGCTAAACTATATGGGGCTGATAGTGATTACGCTGCTGTCATGGTTACTGAGACTACCCTTGCTACCATGATTGTAATTCCAATTTTGATGGTCCTTATGGCTTAAAAATAATCAAGTAACCCCGGTTTTTCTGGGGTTTTTTAAATTTGTAAAAAAATTCAAAAAAAGTTTACGAAAACGCTTTACAAATTGTAAAAAGATGCTATAATAATTACATAAGTTATGCAAACGTTTGCATCAAAACGTAGGAGGAAATGAAATGAATAAGCTAAAAGAAAAATTTGGCTTTGAGTTCTGGCAAAAATTCGGTAAAGCCCTCATGGTTGTTATCGCGGTTATGCCAGCAGCAGGTCTCATGATTTCTATCGGTAAAACGATTGCCATGATTAATCCAAACATGGCACCACTCGTTATTACTGGTGGATTTCTTGAGCAGATTGGTTGGGGGGTTATCGGTAACCTTCACATCTTGTTCGCCCTTGCCATTGGTGGTAGCTGGGCTAAGGAACGTGCAGGCGGTGCCTTTGCGGCAGGTCTTGCCTTTATCTTGATTAACCGTTTGACTGGTTCAATCTTTGGTGTTACTTCAGATATTCTTGCTGATAAGGCTGCTACAGTCCACACCATTTTTGGTCAATCAATCAAGGTATCTGATTACTTCATCAGTGTTTTGGAAGCTCCAGCCCTCAACATGGGTGTGTTCGTAGGTATCATCTCTGGTTTCATCGGAGCTACTGCCTTCAACAAATACTATAACTTCCGTAAATTGCCAGAAGCTTTGTCATTCTTCAATGGTAAACGCTTCGTACCATTCGTAGTTATTCTTCGTTCAGCTATCGCAGCTATCGTCCTTGCTATCGTATGGCCAGTTATCCAATCAGGAATCAACGGCTTCGGTATGTGGATTGCCAACTCAAAAGAAACTGCTCCAATCTTGGCACCGTTCTTGTTCGGTACTTTGGAACGTCTTCTCTTGCCATTTGGTCTCCACCACATGTTGACTATCCCAATTAACTACACTCAATTGGGTGGTACTTACCACGTATTGACTGGTGCCGCTAAAGGTACTGAAGTATTGGGTCAAGACCCACTCTGGCTTGCTTGGGTTACTGACCTTGCAAACCTTAAAGGTGCACACCCAGAACAATACAAACACCTTCTTGAATCTGTTACACCAGCCCGCTTTAAAGTTGGTCAAATGATCGGTTCATTCGGTATCTTGATGGGTATCGTCGTAGCCATCTACCGTAACGTCGATGATGATAAAAAACATCAATACAAAGGGATGTTGACTGCAACTGCACTTGCAACATTCTTGACAGGGGTAACAGAGCCAATCGAGTACATGTTCATGTTCGTGGCTACTCCACTTTACATCGTTTATGCTTTGGTACAAGGATGTGCCTTTGCCATGGCTGATATCGTTAACCTTCGTGTTCACTCATTCGGTTCTATCGAGTTCTTGACACGTACACCACTTGCTATTAACGCTGGTTTGGCGATGGATATCGTTAACTTCATTTGGGTAACTGTACTCTTTGGTGTTATCATGTTCTTCATCGCGAACTTCATGATTAAGAAATTTGACTACGCTACACCAGGACGTAACGGTAACTATGAGCAAGGTGATGATGCTCCATCAGAATCTGCTGGATCAGCAAGTGCTGGAACAAGCTCAGCAAGCTCACAAGTTATCAACATCATCAACCTTCTTGGTGGACGTGCTAACATCGTCGACGTTGACGCATGTATGACTCGTCTCCGTGTTACTGTTAAAGATGCTGATAAAGTCGGAACTGAAGAACAATGGAAAGCTGAAGGAGCTATGGGTCTTGTCATGAAAGGACAAGGGGTTCAAGCTATCTATGGTCCTAAAGCAGACGTATTGAAATCTGATATTCAAGACGTTCTTGATTCAGGTGAAGTTATTCCTGAAACACTTCCAAGTCAAATGACTGCTGTTCAAAAAGCAGAAGCTACCTTCAAAGGTGTGACTGACGAAGTACATTCAGTTGCTGATGGTCAAGTTATCAACATCGAAGATGTTAAAGACCCAGTATTCTCACAAAAAATGATGGGTGACGGTTTCGCTGTAGAACCAGAAAACGGTAAAATCGTTTCACCAGTAGCTGGTAAAGTGACAAGCATCTTCCCAACTAAACACGCTCTTGGTTTGGTAACAGACAATGGTCTTGAAGTTTTGGTTCACATCGGACTTGACACTGTTAGTCTTGAAGGTAAACCATTCGACGTTAAAGTTACTGAAGGTCAAACAGTTGCTGCAGGTGATCTCTTGGTTGAAGCGAACCTTGATGCTATCCGTGAAGCAGGTCGTGAAACATCTACAGTTGTTGTCTTTACAAATGTAGATGCAATCAAATCAGTTAAAGTAGAACATACAGGTAAATTGGCTGCTAACGCTCCAGTTGCAAAAGTAGAACTTTAATTTGCTAAACGATAAACAAGCAGACAGCCCTTGGGCTGTTTTGTTTGTAAATGACCCTATGTCATTTCTAGATGCAAGTCAGAAGAGGGATAAACTTATGAAATTTCTAACTTTAAATACCCACAGTTGGATGGAAGAAGATGCAGAAGGGAAATTCCAAACCTTAAAGGAACAGATTCTTAAAGCTCAGTATGATATTATTTGCTTCCAAGAAGTTAACCAAGAAATAGAGACTTCTGTTGTAGACACGGATGATTACTATCATGCACTTCCATCAGCAACACCAATCCACCAAGATCACTTTGTCCGTCTTCTTGTGGAAAAGTTGGCTGAAGAAGGTCTTCAATACCATTGGACTTGGGCTTATAATCACATTGGTTATGATCACCTTAATGAAGGGGTTGCCGTCTTGTCACGTCAACCATTGACAGCTAGCGAAATCTTGGTTTCAGATGTTGATGATCCAACTGACTACCATACACGCCGTGTAGCAGTTGCTGAAACCACTGTAGATGGCCGAGAAGTGGCTGTTGCTAGTGTTCACCTTTCATGGTGGGACAAAGGTTTCCAAGAAGAGTGGGTACGTATTGAGGAACGTTTCAAAGCTATTGGAAAACCACTCATCCTAGCAGGTGACTTTAACAACCCAGCAGGTCGCGAAGGTTATCAAGCCATTTTGGCTAGCCCACTCAATCTTCAAGATAGTTTTGAAGTAGCTAAAGAAACAACTGGTAGCTATACAGTTGGACCTGGTATCGATGGCTGGAAGGGCAATGAAGAGCCTTTACGTATCGATTATGTCTTTGCAAGCCAAGAGTGGACAGTAAATCGCCTTAGTGTCATTTTTGATGGAAACAATCAACCTCTAGTAAGTGATCACTATGGCCTTGAAGCAGACCTTGCATTTAGATAGTAACTGTAGCCTATCTTGACCTAATAAGGGTAAAAAGTATTGTCAAAAGATAAATAAAAGAGTAGAATAAAGGGTAGAATTGATTTTTTTAAAGGAGAAACTAATGGCTCATATTACATTTGATTATTCAAAAGTATTAGACAAATTTGTTGCACCACATGAAGTGGAATACATGCAAGCACAAGTTACAGCAGCAGATAATGCTCTACGAAACGGAACAGGTCCCGGAGCAGAAATGACAGGCTGGTTGAATCTGCCTGAAGAATATGATAAAGATGAATTTGCTCGTATTCAAAAGGCGGCTGCTAAAATCCAATCTGATAGTGAAGTGTTAATCGTCATCGGTATTGGAGGATCTTATTTAGGGGCACGTGCAGCGATTGATTTCTTGAATAATTCTTTTGTAAATCTACAAAGCAAGGAAGAACGTAAGGCACCTCAAATCCTCTATGCTGGAAACTCTATCTCATCAAGCTATTTGGCTGATTTGGTAGACTATGTATCAGACAAAGATTTCTCTGTCAACGTTATTTCTAAGTCAGGAACAACTACAGAGCCTGCTATTGCTTTCCGTGTCTTCAAAGAACTCTTGGTTAAGAAGTATGGTCAGGAAGAAGCAAATAAACGGATTTATGCAACTACAGACCGCGCTAAAGGTGCAGTTAAGGTTGAAGCAGATGCTAATGGCTGGGATACTTTTGTAGTGCCTGATAGTGTTGGTGGTCGTTTTACAGTATTGACAGCAGTGGGACTCTTGCCAATCGCAGCTGCAGGGGCTGATATCAGCAAGTTGATGGAAGGAGCAAATGCTGCTCGCAAGGCTTATGCTTCTGATAAGTTGGCTGAAAATGAAGCATATCAATATGCAGTTGTACGCAATATCTTGTACCGTAAAGGTTATCTGACAGAAGTTCTAGCTAACTACGAACCATCATTGCAATACTTCTCAGAATGGTGGAAGCAATTGGCTGGTGAGTCAGAAGGTAAAGACCAAAAAGGTATTTACCCAACTTCAGCGAACTTCTCAACAGACCTGCACTCTTTGGGGCAATTTATTCAAGAAGGAACTCGTATCCTCTTTGAAACAGTTATTCGTGTAGATAAGCCTCGCAAAAATGTGTTGATTCCTGAATTAGCAGAAGACTTGGATGGCCTTGGCTATCTGCAAGGAAAAGATGTTGACTTTGTCAATAAGAAAGCAACAGATGGAGTGCTGTTAGCTCATACAGACGGCGGAGTGCCAAATATGTTTGTGACCCTGCCTGAGCAAGATGAGTTCACTTTGGGCTATACTATTTACTTCTTTGAGTTAGCTATTGCTCTTTCTGGCTACCTGAATGGTATCAATCCATTTGACCAACCAGGTGTGGAAGCATACAAGAAGAATATGTTTGCCTTGCTTGGTAAACCAGGCTTTGAAGAGCTTGGTGCTGAGTTGAATGCACGTCTTTGATTCTCATATGCTTTGAGTTCATTTAGAATATAAAAAGATCCACAAGTTCATTTCTAGTGGATTTTTTAGTACAAGCCTCTTAATTAGTTTATTAATTTTTTGAACAGTGTAAAAAAGAGTGTCTTAATTCTTTTATGAAAGCGCTGTATAATTGCCTTGTAAATAAAATTTGAGAGGTATCAAAATGAATGATTGGTTAGACATTAAAGGCAAAACAGTTCTTGTGACGGGTGCGTCATCTGGGATTGGTAAGGCAATAGTCGAAGAATTGTTGGAATTAGGAGTCAATGTAGCGAATTTTGATCTTAGCGACAACGATTTGCGTCACCCGAATCTATTATTTGTAAAAGTTGATGTAACTTCTCGCTCTGAAGTAGAAGCAGGAGTCGCTAAAATAGTTGAAAGATTTGGCAATATTGATGCGGTAGTCAATAATGCGGGGATTAATGTACCTAGATTATTAATCGATGCAGAAAATCCTAAAGGTCCTTACGAGTTGGACGATGAGACGTTCGAAAAAATAACAATGATTAATCAAAAAGGTTTGTATTTGGTTAGTCAGGCAGTAGGACGTATTTTAGTGAAAAATGGAAAAGGTGTAATTGTGAACATGGCTTCAGAAGCAGGCTTGGAAGGTTCTGAAGGACAAAGTGCCTATGCTGCAACAAAAGCAGCAGTCTATAGTTACACTCGTTCATGGGCGAAAGAGCTTGGTAAGCATGGTGTACGTGTGGTTGGAATTGCTCCAGGAATTATGGAAGCTACGGGACTTCGAACTCTTTCTTATGAGGAAGCTCTTGCTTATACCCGTGGAAAGACGGTAGAAGATATTCGAGCTGGTTATGCTTCAACCTCAACGACTCCATTGGGACGGAGTGGGAAACTACGTGAAGTAGCTGATCTTGTAGCGTTCTATATTTCAGACCGTTCTAGCTATATAACAGGTGTCACTACAAATATTGCCGGAGGTAAAACTCGCGGATAAAACAATGAAGGTGGGGAAGAGAGTTGACCTTAGTAAATCGATGGTATAATATTTTAGACAAAATGGTTTCGCAGCCAACTTATTCCTTGGTAGATATGCGCTCAGAACTGGATATTAGTTTGCAAACCTTGCAAAAGAGTATCCAACAATTAAATGATGTTTTGGCTCCTAATATCCAGATTATCTCACAAGATGATCTGTTAATGTTGGAAGTGTATGACTATACAGAGTTGGAAAGGATTTTATCTGGTAGTTTAAAACAGGAGAGTGACTTCAATTCTTCCAGTAAAAGAATTGCCTATTTGCTAAAACGTTTAATTGAGTCAACCTCCCCTCTTCTTATTGACGACTTGGCTGAGGAAGTAGGTGTTAGTAGAAGTACCCTTAATAAGGATTTAAAACAAGTAAAATCTTTGGCAGAGAGTTACTCTATTACTATTTCAGGAAAGCCCAACCGTGGGCTGGAGGTCTTGGGGAGCGAGCTGAATTTGCGCTTGCTCTATATTCACCAAGTGGCTCCTTACTTTGAAGAAAGGACACTCACTGAGGCAACCTCTTCTTTTCTGGAGACGCTAGTCCAGGACTATAAAATCCCTAAAGAAACACAGGAACTCCTTCGAAAGACCATTTCAATTATGGTGGAACGTATTCATACATCTAAGGTGTTGAATTGTCCTATTCCTTATTATAAGAATGATTTAACAGAGACACCTTTGGCTGAGAAATTAATCTATCATATTGAGATGACTTATAAGATTTCCCTCAGTCAGTTTGAAATAGACTTTTTGTGTTTTCCGTTTAATGTCCGTTTTATTGACACTTTAAGCAAGCCGTCTTATCAATCTGAACAGGTTGCAAACATTTTTCAAGGGATTGTCAAGAAAGTCAAAGAAACAATGTTGGTTCACTTTGATGATGAAGAATTATTTGAAGAAATAAAGTCTCATCTAGGCGCTTTAATCAATCGACTGATTTTCCATGTGCAAGCTAATGATATATTTCATGGCGAGGTTCAAACTCAATATCCTTTTGCTTTTGAAATGGCGAAAATTGCTGGAGAAGAACTATCTGCAATTTTGGGTTCAGAATTGGAATTATCTGAAATCGGATATCTGGCTTTGTATTTTGAAATGATTTTAAGAAAGCAAAATTCTGCTGTTAAGGGTTCTCGCAAGCAGATAGCTGTAGTTTGCACAACAGGAAGAGGAACCGCTGCGATGATTATTCAGCAACTCAGACGAGTCCTTGGAAATGATGTAGACATTACTCAGTATTCTGAAGAGGATTTTAATGTGGAATTGAATCAGGACTATTTCGCGATTTTTACGACAGTTCCTCTAAAATATAAAGATTCTAAATCTCCAGTCATTCAAGTTAATCATCTTTTTGATGATCAATGGCTGCAGGAAGAATGGCAGAAAGCCAATGCTTTTCATCAAAAAAATCTAGAAACAGTTAGCTTACGCTTTCTTCGATTAAGCCCCCAAAAAACCTATCAGCAATACTTGCTAAATATGGTTGCAGAGTTAGGGAAACTTCAGATGATTGATAAAGGTTTTATAGAACGGATAATTGATAGGGAGAAAAAGCAATCAACCATTTTTGGTGGAGGAATTGCCTTCCCCCATACAATTAACCAGGGTTATGCAAAGACTATTTTAATGTTTGGAAAACTAGAAGAGCCTTATCAAAAAGGAGATGAATGGATTGAATTTATCTTTCTAGTCGCCATTCCCTCAGAAATTGAAACAAAAATGGAAAGTGAATTACTGGAATTGTATGATGATATTTTTAGAATTGCAGGAGAGCCTTCTCTGAAAGAGGCATTGAGATCGGTAGAAACAGAGACAGAGTTTCTATCATTTTCTAAGAGCAAAGGAGTATTTTAATGAATTCGCTAATAATTTTCGCCGTATTTGTAATGGCAGCTTATATATTTCAAATGTTCCTCGGCTGGCAGCAACTCAAAGACTTCAATAAGACCTATACGATGCTCCGAAAACTGGGTCGCGTAGCGATTGGCAGGAAGTCCGGAAGAATCAAATCCGGTACGATTGTCATGTTCGCGGTTGATGAAAACGGTCGGGTTCTTAAAGCTAGCAAAATGCAAGGAGTCACAATCTTAGCGCGTTTTCAAAATATGGACGATTATGTTGGAGAAGACATCCATTATTTTGACAAGTATAATCCTCTTGTGAGAAAAGAAAATAAGTTGATGCAATCAGCCATAGAAGATGCTAGAAAAGTCTATCTTTTGCATGAGGCAGGTATTGAGAAAGAGACAAGTTCATCTGATTCTTTTTTGGGATTTGGCTTTTATGCGAATTACTTACAATTATCTATTAAACAGTTATTAAAAAAAAATAAGAAAAGGGGTTCCTTATGAATCACATTACAAAATTTGCAGAGAATTTTATGAAACTCTTCCAATTAGGTGGAGAAACCTTTATTAGCTGGATGACAAATATTGTACCGCTTGTCCTAATGCTATTGATTGCAATGAATACCCTTATCGCTTTCTTGGGAGAAGAGAAGGTCAATTCCCTGGCTAAGATTTCTGCCAAAAATCCTGTTAGCCGGTATATGATTTTACCTTTCATTTCAGCCTTTATGCTGGGGAACCCGATGTCAATCAGTATGGGACGTTTTTTACCAGAATATTATAAACCTAGTTTTGTAGCAGCTCAGATGCAGTTCTGCCACACTTCAAATGGTGTATTTCCGCATATCAATCCTGGGGAATTGTTTGTATGGATGGGAATCGCGACAGGGATTCAAACTTTAGGCTTGAGTCAAATGGACTTAGCCATTCGTTACATGCTTGTTGGGATTGTCATGAACTTTGTAGGTGGCTGGGTAACAGATTTTACAACTGCTTATGTTGCGAAACAGCAAGGGGTTACCTTGAGTAAAACATTTGATTGATAGAAAGAGTGAATTTATGTCATATAAGAGTATAAAAGTTGTTAAAGGAAATGGCGGTTTCGGAGGACCTTTGGTCATTACTCCTAGTGAGGCAAAGCATAAATTTATCTATATCACTGGCGGCGGAGAAAAGCCAGATATTGTGGATAAAATTGCTGATTTGACAGGTATGGAAGCTGTTAATGGATTTAAAACATCTATTCCTGATGAGGAAATTGCTTTGGCAATTGTAGATTGTGGCGGAACTCTTCGCTGTGGAATCTATCCTAAGAAGGGGATTCCGACGATCAATATTGTCGCTACAGGTAAAAGCGGACCTCTAGCTCAGTATATTACAGAGGAAATCTATGTATCAGCAGTTGGTCTTGATCAAATTTCCGCTGCTAATGAAGATGAAAAAGCGACAACGGTGGTTACTGAAAAACCAACTTACGATACTAGTAAAAAAATCACAGAACAAAAAGCAGAAACAAGTATTGTAGCAAGAATTGGGATGGGGGCTGGTAAGGTTGTTGCGACTTTCAACCAGGCTGCTCGTGAAGCCATCCAAACAATGCTCAATACTATTATTCCTTTCATGGCCTTTGTTTCTTTACTAATTGGGGTTATTCAGGGTTCTGGTGTTGGAAATTGGCTGGCAAAACTAATGGTTCCTCTAGCTGGGAACATTTGGGGACTCATTTTGATTGGCTTTATCTGTTCCTTGCCATTCTTATCTCCTTTGTTGGGCCCTGGAGCTGTTATCAGTCAGATTATCGGAACCTTAATTGGAGTCGAAATCGGAAAAGGAAATATTCCGCCTCAAATGGCTCTGCCAGCTATATTTGCTATCAACACTCAAAATGGCTGTGATTTCATTCCTGTAGCACTTGGGCTATCTGAGGCGAAAGCTGAAACTGTTGAGGTTGGTGTCCCTTCTGTTCTCTATTCACGTTTTCTCAATGGTGTTCCTCGGGTCTTAGTAGCTTGGGTCGCTAGTATTGGTCTTTATCAGTAGAGCATGGTTAGGTTGTGCACACATATAAAAAATAGTATCTTAAACTTATCTATTAGGAACATGAAAGATTAGAGAAAGGATGGATCGGAATTAGATGAAGAAAATTTTTGAAGCTAAAGTAATTCAAGTGGGACCTGAAGCTCAGAATATGATTCAAGACGCTAATATGCTCATTTTATTTGGAGAAGAAGCTCCGGGAGACTTAGCAGAGTATTGTTTTAAGATTGATAACAAAAATCTGCTAGGTTCAATACTAGAAGGCGGCAAGCTGGTGGTAGATAATCAGGAATATTCGATTACTGCCGTGGGAAATGTAGTAGAAAAAAATTTAACTGGACTGGGCCATATCACTATTTCTTTTGATGGTTCAAAAGAGGGCAGTCTGCCGGGCACTCTCCATGTTGCAGCAGACCAAGCAGTAGTAATTGAGAAAGGTTCTACCATTCAGATTTTCTAAGTAGCTCAAGTAGGATAGAAAATCAAATCCTGTAAACTATCAAAGCAGCAGCCTAAAACTAAACGCAGCCTCCCTTAGGGGAGGTTCGGATTGAAGACAAAGTCCTTAGAAGACACTTTTCTAAGGGCTTTTCTTTTTGTAAAGTTGTATAATAGAGGTAAGAAAAGTTGTGAGGTGCTAGCTATGTTTCACAAAGAAAAACCTGATTATCATCGCTGCCAATATGGCTTCTATACGATAGACGAATTGGTCCCAGAAGATCACTTTCTTCGCCAATTGGAATCAGAGGTTGATTTCGACTTTATGATACTGTCAATAATTTTGTGTAAACACTCAAGTAGAGTTATAGAGTGCTAATCAAATAAGCTTTCAAGTGTGTCAGAACATTGTCCAAACCCTTTATGGATTCGTTGACTTTGCTTGAAATTATAATCTTCAAACAAAGTAACTAAGTAACGTTCCAGAGCCTCCTCGTTAGGAAAAAGAACCTTCTTTTTCGTTTGACGTTTGATTTCTTTGTTAAGAGACTCAATGAGGTTTGTCGAATAAATGCTGTGCCAAATTTGATAGGGAAACTGAAAAAAAGTTAAAAGATTATCCGTTTTCTCCAGGCTTTCCGTGACTTTCCTATACTTTGGTTTCCATTCGGCGATAAAGTCCTCTAAAGCTTGTACTGCCATTTCTAAATTTTCAGCACGATAAATCATTTTAAATTACCCCAGAATAACCGCTCGATCAGATCGTTTCACCCTACTAGCCAGATTTCGACTAATATGAATCAAGCAACGTTGTTGTTTAGCTAATGGGTAAGCCTGACTGATAATCTGCTCAAGCCCTTAGAATCACAAAAACAACTAGATAGCTTACGAGTACGTAAAACAGATAAGATTGACGCTGAAAAACTAGCTACGTCTCAGTTCATCCTCAATCGTAAACCAAGCTATGTCCAAGAAGTGCTTTATCAAGAATTACGCGACCTCAGCCATTTCTATCAGAATCTTACTGGGGATATTTTCTGCGCTAAAAATCGTCTGCACAAGGTTCTACAGGTCTCTTTTCCTGAATTGTAAAACATCTTATCTTCACCAACTGTGGGAACAATATTGGAACTTGGTCATGACTTTTCCATGTAATAGTTTTGTACTGGAGTTAGATGACGCCGAATTAACAGCTATCATCCGTCAGTCTACGGCAAAACGCATCTCTGAAAAACGTGTGACTTACTTAGTAGATAAGCTTACAAAACTAGCTAATCAGTCTTATTGTGAGGTCAAGAAAACCTCTCCAATGATGGAAGAGATCAAATACTATGCAGGGGAGTTACTTAGGCTTTCTGAATATAGACAAGGCGTTTTAGAGGAGATGGTAACTTTGGCTCAACCTTTGCCAGAATACGAGATTCTTCTCTCTATTCCTGGAATCACTGAAACCACAGCGACAAGTATTATTGGCGAACTTGGTGACATTCGTCAATTTCATTCTGCCAATCAAATCAATGCTTTGATCAGCATTGACCTCAGCCACTATGAATCTGGGGACTTTCTAGCAAAGGAACATATCACCAAACGTGGGAATCCCTATGCCATAAAGGTTCTCTTTAAGTGCATTCATAACATAGCTTCAGCTGGCTACACCAATCCTTGTCATATAGCAGACTTCTATGAGAAACGGAAAAGACAATCGCAAGTGACTTCAACCAAACCACACACGATTGCCTCTACACATCGTCTCATTAGAACAATGTATTACCTCATAACACATAACAAGCTTTACGATTATACTTCTACCCAAAATCGGTAAAATTGTTTATGCCATATGATTGTAACACCTTATCAAAAAACCACTAGGTAAGGTGTTGTTTTTGCGTGCACTTTTTACACTAAACTTTAGTTCAAAAATAGACAAACTCCTTAGTTTGACTATGTAATTCAATCTATTTTTTTATCAAATGCCTTGATATGCTTGACAAATGGTAGAAAAGGACTCAGTCCTGTGCAATACAGAACTAAATCCTTTGGATAAATTAATTGTCTAACTTTTTGGGGTCAGTACAATTTTTATGGGACTTTTTGTGTATACTCAAAAAGCTCTATAATCTCTACAGTGGTTTTACAAATCACAGAAATAAAAAAATCTGAATTATTAGCGAAATTTTGTTCTTTAAAGGAAAATAGAGTTTAATTGGAAGTGGTATAACAAATTTCGTTTTTATTCATTTAAATAGTTGTTAAGAAAAATTGATTTAGATTATCTGATAATAAGTTTTTACTTGACAAATTGAAGATAGTCATCTTTTATGACTATACCAATTTAATTGTTGACAACTAATAAAACTAGGTATATAATGACTTTGTTCGGTTCAATAATAGGATATTGAACTATACCAATTTGTAGGAAAGGGATAGTAATTTAAAAGTTGCTACAGGTAATAATTAATGTGTGGAATTGTTGGAGTTGTTGGAAATAGTAATGCAGTGGATATCTTAATACAGGGTCTCGAAAAGTTAGAGTATCGCGGTTATGACTCAGCAGGTATTTATGTGACTGATGCCCCAGATAAAGGTTGTCTAGTTAAATCAGTTGGTCGTATTGCAGATCTTCGTGCTAAAATTAGCTCCGATGTTAAGGGATCAACTGGTATTGGTCACACGCGTTGGGCAACACATGGTCAAGCAACTGAGGATAATGCTCACCCACATACTTCGGAAACAGGGCGCTTCGTTTTAGTTCATAACGGAGTTATTGAAAACTATCTCCAAATTAAAGAAGAATACTTGCAAGGACACAAATTTAAAGGTCAGACAGATACTGAGATTGCAGTTCACTTGATTGGTAAATTCGTTGACGAAGATGGATTATCAGTTCTTGAAGCCTTAAAAAAATCTCTTCATATTATCCAAGGGTCATATGCGTTTGCTCTTGTTGACTCTCAAGCACCAGATACGATTTATGTTGCCAAAAACAAATCTCCACTTTTGATTGGTGTTGGTGAAGGTTACAACATGGTTTGTTCAGATGCCATGGCTATGATTCGTGAAACTAGTCAATTTATGGAAATTCACGATAAAGAGTTGGTTGTTCTGACCAAAGATGCTATCACAGTTACCGATTATGAAGGAAATGCTATTGAACGCGGTACTTATACAGCTGAACTTGATCTTTCTGATATTGGTAAAGGAACTTATCCTTACTATATGTTGAAAGAAATTGATGAGCAACCTACTGTAATGCGTAAATTGATTTCTACCTATGCAGATGATGAAGGAAATATCACTGTTGATCCAGCTATTGTCAAGTCAGTACAAGAAGCAGATCGTATTTACATCTTAGCAGCTGGGACTTCATATAATGCTGGTTTTGCGTCAAAAGCTATGTTTGAAAAATTGACAGATACACCAGTTGAAATAGGTGTTGCATCTGAGTGGGGTTACAACATTCCACTTTTGAGCAAAAAACCAATGTTTGTTTTGCTTAGTCAATCAGGTGAAACAGCAGATAGCCGTCAAGTTTTGGTGAAAGCTAACGAAATGGGAATCCCTAGTTTGACTGTTACCAATGTACCTGGTTCTACGCTTTCTCGTGAAGCAACATATACGATGCTTTTACATGCAGGGCCTGAAATTGCTGTAGCTTCTACAAAAGCTTATACTGCTCAGATTGCGGCTCTAGCTTTCCTTGCGAAAGCTGTTGGTGAAGCAAATGGCAAGAAAGAAGCACTTGAGTTTGATTTAGTGCATGAGTTATCAATTGTTGCTCAGTCAATTGAAGCGACTCTCTCTGAAAAAGATATGATTTCTGAGAAAGTTGAGAACTTGTTGGCTACAACTCGTAATGCTTTCTACATTGGTCGAGGAAATGATTATTATGTAGCTATGGAAGCATCATTGAAGTTGAAAGAAATCTCTTATATTCAATGTGAAGGCTTTGCTGCGGGTGAGTTGAAACACGGTACAATTTCATTGATTGAAGATGGTACTCCAGTTTTAGGATTAATTTCTGCAAGTGAAGTTGTGGCTGCTCATACTCGTGGTAATATTCAGGAAGTTGCTGCTCGTGGAGCTAATGTTTTAACAGTCGTTGAGGAAAAATTAGCTAAAGCTGATGATGATATTATTGTCAATCAAGTACATCCATTCTTATCACCGATCTCAATGGTTATTCCAACTCAGTTGATTGCTTACTATGCTTCTCTACAACGGGGTCTTGACGTGGATAAACCACGAAACCTTGCAAAAGCAGTAACAGTTGAGTAAGTTAGTTTCCGCATTCTAAATTTTATTAGCTCTTTTTTATCATTTATCAAGTCTATCAAAGCTTTAAGTTAAAAATGAGATAAGACAGTACTATTCTGAGTTTATTGTCTTAGTTTTAACAATTTTTGAGCCATAAAAAGGCATGCTAAAAAATACCTTTCCTGGTATTTTTGATCAAGGTTTCTTGCCAGTTTGTCAAGTGACGTATAGCGCTATACTACAATTTTACAAGACCCCACTACTTTAACCTAACGAAAAAGTAGTGAGTACTCTCTGGTTGGAGATTTTCTCACTACTCATCTTAGTATGTTTGTCAACTGTAGTGGGTGGCGAAAAGCTAACATCTAGAGAGGACCAGATAGGTCTTCTCTTTTTTTATGTTTAGAGTGATGAAGATACGTTTCTTAAAGTTGATGAAGTTTCTAAAACCGAAGCCCAACCGTTTGATGTCTTTAATCAACTTGTTAGTAGCTTCCAGTTTTGCGTTTGAATAGTCTGTTTCTAGTGCATTTTGGATGTATTGCTTGTGTCTAAGAAAAGTCCTAAAGACCGTTTGAAAATAGTGATTGACCTTGCTTCTATTTTCCTCTATCAGCTCAAAGAACTCATCTACTCTCTTCTCCTGAAAGTGAAAAAGCAAAAGCTGATAAAGAGTATAGTAGTCGGTGAGCTCTTCTGAAAAGACCAATGTCTTCTCAATGACTTCATGTGGGCTTAAGGTTTGACAAAATGTCTTCGAGTGAAATGAGTTACAAGATAGCTTACGACTGTCCTTTTGAAAAAGTCGCCAGTGATTTTTCAAGGCTCGATAAGGTAGTGACTTCTTATCGAACTGGTTCATAATCGCAATTCTTGTCTTTAAAAAGGCACGTCCAAGGTACTGGATAATGTGAAATCGATCAAGAACAATTTTGGCGTTAGGGAAAAGTCTTCGAGCTAGTGGCATATAAGTTCCTGACATATCTATCGTGATAAACTGTACCTTTTGGCGAGCTTTCAACGGATACTTCAAAAAGTAGTTTCGAATAGTGGTTTGACGGCGATTATCGAGGATAGTTATGAGTTTGTTGGTCTCATAGTCTTGCGCCACAAAAGCGAGTTCACCTTTCTTGAACCCAAGCTCATCCCAGGACATAACAGCTGGGAGTTTGTCATAATGCTCCTTGAAAGTAAACTGGTCAAGTTTACGATAGACAGTGGATATCGATACACGAAGTCTTCTGGCAATATCCGTTAATGATAGCTTTTCAGTTAGAAGTTGAGCAACCTTTTGTCGGACAAGGTTTGAGATTTGGTGATTTTTCTCAACGATTGATGTCTCAGCGACCGTGACTCGCCTACAACTTTTACACTGGAAGCGACGTTTCTTCAGACGTAGTAGTGTCGGAGTTCCAGCTTGCTCTAGAAGAGGGATTTTAGAAGGTCTTTGAAAGTCATATTTAATCATCTTTCCTTGGCAATGTGGGCATGGTGGTGCAGGGTAATCCAGTTTTGCATGAATTTCGATATGAGTATCAGTTTCAAAAACAAGAGAAATAATGATGTTAGGGTCTTTAATTCCGATTAATTCTGTGGTATTCTTAATAGGTCTCATAAGTTCTTCCTAATGGTAGTTTCGTCGCTTTTCATTATAGTTCTTATGGGACTTTTTGTGTATACTCAAAAAGCTCTATAATCTCTATAGTGGTTTTACCCACTACAGAAATTATAGAGCCGTAATCAGATAAGATCAGCTTTGGCTGGTCTTTTTTTAACCATTTGTAGGCTAAAACTCTCCATTAATGATTTCTTGTAGCTTAATTTACGAACTTTTATTCTAAACGTTTCGGACGGGCTAGTTGGGTTTTGTGGCTCTTTAATTTAGGGATGATTGTTGCTATAATTAGTTCAAGCATAGGAGGATGAATCATGATTGGACCTGTGGAAATGGGTGCTTTGTTGAAAAAAATTCGTTTATCAAAGAATTTGACATTGAAAGAACTTGCTAGTGATTATTTATCAGTATCTTTCTTATCAAAATTTGAACGTGGAGAATCTGATATCTCATTATCTAGATTTTTTCTTTTGTTAGATAAATTGGATGTCAGTATTGAAGAGTTCTATGGTATTTTATCTCAAGATAATCCGACTCATACTGAAAAGTTATTAGAAAGTGCTAGTAAGGCTTATTATCAAAACGATAGTTTATCGTTACAGAAGTACGCTGGAGAAGAGCGTCGTAAATTTGAGCTCACACAAGACAAATCATTTCTCTATAACAGTATTATGCTAGAATCTTTTTTGGCAAGTGTTTCAAATAAAGAGGTTGATGAAAATAAGGTAAGGGAATTAACAGACTATCTTTTTAGCATTGAACAATGGGGAAAAAGAGAGTTAATCATATTAGGAAATAGTATGTCGTTTATTTCCACCCAGACACTTAATGTTTTGACCAAGGAGATTGTGTATAGAACTAGACTTTTTGGAAATAGCGACTCAAATCAAAGAATCCGAATTAGTCTTCTTATTAATGCAGCTTATGAATTTTTACGACGTGATGAACTAGATTCAGCGAAATACTATTTAGATTTAGTCAATGATAGTGGAATTCCTGAGGTCCTCTTATATGAAAGACATGAGTTGATATTTGTAATGGGGTCTTACTTGATAAAGTCGGGTGAAGTTGCTGAAGGGAGAAATCTAATTGAGGGGTGTTTAGAAACTCTTAGGACTTTAGGTGCGGAAAAGTTATTGCTTGCTAAGGAATCAGAGTATCAAGAGTTGTTAAATTCCACTATATGACAATTTTATAGAGTGAGTTAAAAAATAGAATAAACTAAGACCATAGTACGACATCACTATGGTTTTTAATTTTCAATGGATATATGGTATTCCAATGTCTTCAATTTATCCAACTGATTATATACCAAGGTGATTTAGATTGTGAGGAAATCTATGAGAACCTATATTCTTAAATACAAGTATGACAATTTAGTTCATATCCTACTGTTAGCACTGAATGCTGCTATTTTCGTGAGTGCCTCGGTAACCTTAGCTTTAATGACGAATCAGCTGGTATCTAAGCGAATCCAATCTTTTTTAGCTCTCTTAGGTCTAGAGGTAGGTCTTTACATTATTTATTTAGTTTTGAATTATATTATTGCGGTACATCAAACAAAATTAATCCAAAAAATGACTTTGTCTATTCGTCAGTCTTATCTTAGTAAAATTATTCACCATTCTTTTAGTGAATTTAGAAAGAGTGATATTGGAGAGCATCTCTCAGTATTAAATAATGATATCCAATTGATTGAATCAAATGGCTTTTCAAGTATTTATACTCTTTGTTCAACAGTATTCACCACTTTGTTTTCAATTATCGCCTTATTAAGTTATGATGTAAGGATTGTTCTGCTAGCCATTTTTTTAACTTTGTGTCTGACTTATCTTCCCAAACCATTTACCAATAAAATGCAGAAATCAATGGAGATATTTTCCAAAGCGAATGAGGAGCTTGTTTCTGGAATAAGCGATCAGTTATATGGATATGCGGATGTTTATTACGCTAGTCGTAAACAGATATTTCTTAGACAAGTGAGGTCCATTGTTGAGAAATATATTGTACAAAAAATTATTTTTACAAAAAGAAAGACTAGCACTGAGACGCTGATGGCTTTATTTTCAGTTATCGCCCAGATGTTGATACTTCTTCTAACTGGCTTGTTAATTATTTTTGGAAATATTACTGTTGGAACCATTACCTCAGTAGGACAGATATCAGGTAATATTTTTAACTCTCTATCCACCATTAATCAGCTGCAAGTGACCATTAAGTCTGTCAATCCTATCTTAAAAAAATTTCACGATTTTCCAGAGGGTCCAAAGACTTGTATAGCGACAATTCAGGATGTTCATTTTGAGAATGTAAGTTATCATTTTGGAGAGAAGGCTATTTTTGAGGGATTCACCCAAACCTTTAAAAAAGGAGGCAAGTATGCTATTACTGGATGCTCAGGTAGTGGGAAGTCAACCCTGCTTAATATATTCCTAGGCAATCTTAAAGATTACGAGGGAACAATCTTGTTTGGAAAATTGGAGTCAAAAGAGATTGATGAGAACTCAATCGTGTCTAAATGTGCCTATGTTGGGAGTCAAACTCATATCTATAATGATACCTTGAGGAACAATCTAACTCTTTGGAATGAAGTTATTACTGATACGCAGATCAAGGAAGTTCTTGAAAGAGTTAATCTTTTATCTTTCTTAAGTCGTATAGATGAGCAAGTAAGCGACGGTAGCTTTTCGGAGGGTCAAAAACAAAGAATAGGCCTGATAAGAGCGTTTTTAAAAGGAAGTTCTGTTGTGATTTTTGATGAAGCCACTGCAAATCTTGACCATAATAATGCTACTCGTATTGAGCACCTTTTATTAAGTGATCCTAATATCACTTATATCACGGTTACCCACCATCTTATAAAGGGAAATGAACCATATTTTGATAAGATTATTCGTTTGGGAGAGGGGACTGAGTAAATGTTTCATATGATAAATGCTTAGGATTTATTTCAATTTTACTAACGGCAGTCAAAGTGCTATAATGTAAGGGATTGTGAATTTAGCAAGCTTTGCTATTTTCAAAAAAGAAAAAACAAATCAGAGATACAAATCTCTTAGAAGAGGTGAATCCCATGGGACGTAAATGGGCTAATATCGTTGCTAAGAAAACTGCTAAAGATGGTGCAAACTCTAAGGTTTACGCTAAGTTTGGTGTCGAAATTTATGTGGCTGCTAAACAAGGTGAACCAGATCCAGAATCAAACTCAGCTTTGAAATTTGTTTTGGAGCGTGCTAAACAAGCGCAAGTGCCAAAACACGTTATTGATAAGGCCATTGATAAGGCTAAAGGTAACACTGATGAAACTTTCGTTGAAGGACGTTATGAAGGTTTTGGACCAAATGGTTCTATGATTATCGTAGATACTTTGACTTCAAACGTTAACCGTACAGCTGCTAACGTACGTACTGCCTTTGGTAAAAACGGTGGTAACATGGGTGCTTCAGGTTCTGTTTCATACATGTTTGATAAAAAAGGTGTTATCGTATTTGCAGGTGAAGATGCAGATGCTATCTTTGAACAATTGCTTGAAGCAGATGTAGAAGTTGAAGATGTAGAAGCAGAAGATGGTACTATCACTGTTTATACTGAGCCAACAGATCTTCACAAAGCTTTGGAAGCTCTCCGTGCTAACGGACAAGAAGAGTTCCAAGTGACTGAACTTGAAATGATTCCACAAACTGAGGTTACTCTTGAAGGTGAAGACCTTGAAGTTTTCGAAGGACTTATTGATGCGCTTGAAGCAGACGATGATGTTCAAAAGGTATATCACAACGTAGCAGATATGTAATCTCATTCAACACTTTCCATCGTAAGGAAAGTGTTTTTATGTGGTCTGTCTAAGGATTTGTCTTGCTTGTCCTGACTTAATCTGATATAGTAGTAGCCAAGTGAATTATTGGAGGAATACGAAATATGAATATGATGCTAGTTTTGGCCATTTATGTGGTCGCAATTGTTGCTTATGTGGCTTTCAGCCGTCGTCGCCAAGCAAAGGCACAGGAAGATCGTTTTGCAGGTCTTGCTAAGGGTGCTGAGGTTGAAACAATCGGTGGTTTGATTGCTATTGTCGATGAGATTGACAAAGAAAATAATCGTATTGTTTTGGATGCAGAAGGTGTTTTCTTGACCTTTGATTTGAGTCGTTCAATCATGAAAGTAATCACACCAGCACCAACTACAGAAACAGCAGAAACAACTAAAAAGACAATTATCGAAGAAGATTCAGCAATTGAGTCTGCTGATGAAAAGTAAGATGTGTATTTGAGACTAGGTTAAATCCTGGTCTTTTTGCGTTTTCTAATCTTATCGGTATTAAAAGCTGTTCAGAACCCCTGAAAATGTGGTAAAATAAAGGGTAAACTATATTTAGAGGATATACCATGTTTAAATTTAGAAAAAAATCTCATCAAGAGGTTCTAGACAATATTCCCAACCATATCGGTATTATTATGGATGGAAATGGTCGTTGGGCTAAAAAACGTCTACAACCACGTGTGATGGGGCATAAGGCTGGGATGGACGCCTTGCAAAAGGTAACTATCGAAGCGTCACAACTTGGAGTTAAGGTATTGACAGTATATGCCTTCTCAACTGAAAACTGGTCACGCCCACAAGATGAAGTGAAATTCATCATGAATTTGCCAGTTGAATTTTTTAACAAGTATGTACCAGAATTAGACAAAAACAATGTTCGTATTTTGACAATCGGAGATAACAGTCGTCTGCCTAAGGAAACCTTAGATGCTCTTGAAAAGGCAGTTGAGCAGACAAAACATAATTCCGGTTTGGTTCTCAACTTTGCACTGAACTATGGTGGTCGTGCGGAGATTGTATCTGCAGTTCAAGCGATTGCTAAAGAGGTTGAAGCAGGCAAACTCAGTCCTGAAGCTATTGATGAAGATCTCATTGCTAAGCATTTGATGACAGATAAATTGCCTTACCTCTACCGTGATCCAGATTTGATTATCCGTACGAGTGGCGAGCTTCGTCTTAGTAATTTCTTGCCTTGGCAATCTGCCTATAGTGAGTTTTACTTCACAGATGTTTTCTGGCCAGACTTTGACCAGCAGGGGCTACGTCAAGCCATCTCTGACTACAATAAACGTCACCGTCGCTTCGGTGGTGTCTAGAAAGGACCTCTCATGCAAGAACGTTTAATTGGTGGGGGTGTGGCAGCAGCCATTTTCCTCCCATTGCTCTTTATCGGTGGTCTTCCTTTCCAACTTTTGGTTGGAGCCATGGCCATGGTTGCAGTGTCTGAGATGCTTCGCATGAAGCACTTGGAGATTTTCTCTATCGAGGGTATTTTATCAATGGTGGCAGCTTTTATCTTGGCTGTACCGATTGATCGGTATTTTATCAGTCTTCCAACAAATGCTAGTGTGACAGGTTTCGCTGTTATTTCATTTTTGATTCTAGCGGGGACAGTCCTTAATAGCGACCACTATTCTTTTGATGATGCAGCTTATCCAATCGCATCAGCCTTTTATGTTGGTTTTGGTTTCCAAAATCTCATTGCGGCACGTTTGGATAGTTGGGAAAAAGTTCTCTTTGCCCTTTTTATTGTTTGGGCAACAGATATTGGAGCTTACCTCTTTGGTCGTCAATTTGGTCAGAATAAGCTATTGCCAAAAGTATCACCAAATAAGACTATTGAGGGTAGTGTCGGTGGTATCTTGTCCGCAATCATTGTGGCTCTTATCTTTGGTTTGATTAACCACGGCGTTTATGCCCCTCACAACTTCTTCTGGTTGCTTATCTGTACGATTCTCTTTAGTATCTTTGGTCAATTTGGTGATTTGGTTGAATCAGCTATTAAACGTCACTTTGGCGTTAAAGACTCAGGCAATCTTATTCCTGGGCATGGTGGTATTTTGGACCGTTGTGATAGCTGGATCTTTGTTTTCCCAATCATGCACTTCCTAGGACTTTTTTAAGAGTGGAGGTGTCTAGATGAAAGCTATTATTACCTTTTTACTGATTTTCTGTGTGATTGTCGTCTTCCATGAGTTTGGTCATTTCTTTTTCGCCAAACGCTCAGGAATTTTGGTTCGTGAATTTGCCATTGGTATGGGACCGAAAATTTTTGCACACACTGGTAAGGATGGTACCGTTTATACTATCCGTATCCTCCCTTTGGGTGGTTATGTCCGTATGGCTGGTTGGGGTGAAGATACAACTGAGATTAAAACAGGTAGCCCTGCCAGTCTAACGATTGGATCAGACGGTAAGGTAAGACGTATCAACCTTTCGGATCGCCAGATTGATCAGACGGCTTTACCTATGAACGTCACCGCCTATGATTTGGAGGATAAGTTAACCATTACAGGTCTAGTCCTAGATGAGACCAAGACCTATGAGGTTGACCATGATGCCACTATCGTTGAGGAGGATGGTACAGAACTTCGTATCGCTCCTAAGGATGTCCAATATCAAAATGCAAGCATTTGGGGACGTTTAATTACCAACTTTGCTGGTCCTATGAATAACTTCATTCTTGGGGTGCTTGTCTTTATTATCTTAGCCTTTGTTCAAGGTGGTGTTCAAGATACATCGACCAACCGTATCCAGGTAGCCGATGGAGGTGCTGCTCAGGTGGCAGGCTTAAAAAATGGTGATGCCATCGAGGCTATCAATAAGGACAAGGTTACTGATTGGGACAGCTTGAAGGAAGCATTGACAGAGAATACCCAAAAATTCTCCAAAGGTGATAGCCTTTCTGTGACAGTTAAGAGAAGTAACGGTCAGGAAGAAACAATCTCTGTTAAACCTCAGGAGAACCAAGGTAGCTATTTTTTGGGTGTTTCTCCTGCTTTAAAAACAGGTCTTAAAGATAAGATTTTTGGTGGTTTCCAAATGGCTTGGGAAGGGGCCTTCAAAATTCTCGTAGCACTTAAGGGGCTTATCACCAACTTTAGTTTGAATAAACTTGGTGGACCGGTTGCTATGTTCCAGATGTCTGCCCAGGCTTCAGAAAATGGCTTGATTTCCATTCTTAACCTTATGGGGATGCTCTCAATTAACTTGGGAATTTTCAATCTTATCCCAATTCCAGCCCTTGACGGTGGAAAAATTGTTATGAATATTATTGAAGCCATTCGTCGTAAACCACTTAATCAAGAAATTGAAAGCTATATTACACTTGCAGGTGTTGCTATCATGGTTGTTCTTATGATTGCAGTCACTTGGAATGATATTATGCGTGCTTTCTTTTAATTAGAAACAAAGAAACGAAAGGAAGTCTAAGGGACTTGAGCCAAGGGCCAGCCTCCTTAGTATGTAAATGATGAAACAAAGTAAAATGTTGATTCCAACACTTCGTGAAATGCCAAGTGATGCTCAAGTTATCAGTCATGCCCTTATGGTACGTGCGGGTTACGTGCGTCAGGTTTCTGCTGGTATCTATGCTTATATGCCATTGGCAAATCGTGCTATCGAGAAATTCAAAACCATCATGCGTGAGGAGTTTGAAAAAATCGGTGCGGTTGAAATGTTGGCGCCAGCGCTTTTGACAGCAGATTTGTGGCGTGAGTCAGGCCGTTATGAAACTTACGGCGAAGACCTTTATAAACTTAAAAACCGTGATAAATCTGACTTTATCCTCGGTCCAACTCACGAAGAAACGTTTACAGCCTTGGTTCGTGATGCGGTTAAATCATACAAACAATTGCCACTTAATCTCTACCAAATCCAATCAAAATACCGTGATGAAAAACGTCCTCGTAACGGTCTTCTTCGTACACGTGAATTTATCATGAAGGATGCTTATAGTTTCCACCAAAACTATGAAGATTTGGATGTCACTTATGAAGACTACCGTAAGGCCTATGAAGCTATCTTTACACGTGCTGGCCTTGAGTTTAAGGGTATCATCGGAGATGGTGGTGCCATGGGTGGTAAGGATTCTCAAGAATTTATGGCGGTTACTCCTGAGCGTACAGATCTCAACCGTTGGGTAGTTCTTGACAAGTCAATTGCTTCATTGGACGAGATTCCAGAAGATGTCATGGAAGAAATCAAGAAAGAATTGACATCATGGTTGGTATCTGGTGAAGATACGATTGCATACTCTACAGAGTCAAGCTATGCAGCTAACCTTGAGATGGCAACAAACGCCTACACACCAGCGACTAAGGTTGTGACTCAAGAAGAAGTTTCACGAGTTGAAACACCAGATTGCAAATCAATTGATGAAGTTGCTGCTTTCTTGAATGTTCCAGAAGAACAAACCATCAAGACTTTGCTTTTCATTGCTGATGATGAACCGGTGGTGGCCCTTCTTGTCGGTAATGATCAGGTTAACGATGTGAAGTTGAAAAACTACCTTGCTGCTGATTTCCTTGAACCAGCTACAGAAGATGAAGCACGTCAAGTCTTTGGCGCTAACTTCGGTTCTCTTGGTCCAGTTAATCTTCCTGAAAATGTTCGTATCGTTGCGGACCGTAAGGTTCAAGACGTGGCTAATGCGGTCGTTGGAGCCAATGAAGATGGTTACCACTTGACAGGAGTTAATCCAGAGCGTGACTTCAAGGCAGAATACGTGGATATTCGTGAAGTTAAAGAGGGTGAAATTTCACCAGACGGTCAAGGTGTCCTTCAGTTTGCGCGTGGTATCGAGATTGGCCATATCTTTAAACTTGGTACACGTTACTCTGAAAGTATGGGTGCTAATGTTCTTGATGAAAATGGCCGTGCTGTTCCAATCATTATGGGATGTTACGGTATCGGTGTTAGCCGTATCTTGTCAGCTGTGATCGAACAACATGCACGTCTCTTTGTTAACAAGACACCAAAAGGTCAATACCGCTATGCATGGGGAATTAACTTCCCTAAAGAATTGGCTCCGTATGATGTTCACTTGATTACAGTTAACACTAAAGATGAGGAAGCCAATGCTTTGACAGAACGTTTAGAAGCTGCTCTTATGGCTGAAGGCTATGATGTCTTGACAGATGATCGTAATGAGCGTGTTGGTTCTAAATTCTCTGACAGTGACCTTATCGGACTTCCAATTCGTGTGACAGTTGGTAAAAAGGCCAGCGAAGGTGTCGTCGAAGTTAAAATCAAGGCAACTGGTGATACTATTGAAGTTAATGCCGATAACTTGATTGAGACACTTGCTATCTTAACAACAGAACAAGATGCTTAATATAAAAAAATCTTTTCTGAACTGCACCCCAAAAGTTAGACAGAAAAAATCTAACTTTTGGGGTGTTTTTATTATGAAATTGACTTATGAAGA
>NZ_JACLQK010000012.1:0-64109 GCF_016648645.1 Streptococcus sp. 22.1
TCCATGTACATATTCTTTCTAATAGTAAAAGCACTCTAATTTCTACAGTTTTAGCTCAATCATAGAAGTTAGGGTGCTTTTTAATCAAATGTTTTAAGAAAGTGTTACTATTCTGGATGTTTTTATAATATACGCAATTGTTTACACTACCAATCTATATCTTTTACTATTAAGAGTTTATGTCTGAGTCAACTCAATTTGACTTAAAAAGCGCACAAATTATCTACAATTAGAAAATCAGAAATGCGATTATACCAATATTCTTCGAAATCATACCATATGCCAGACCATATCTTGCACTCGTGGAAATTAAGTAAATCAGTACAAAGAAAGCCTTATGAAATTAATATTTCTAGGCTTTTTCTGTTGTTCAAAATTTAGTTTTGCCTGATTAAAACGTTACTTTTGTTATTCAATCAGCTTTTCTAGCTTTTCTACCGCTCCTCTCATGGTGTCTTTTTGCTTCTTAATCACATGAAGATAGACACGTTCAATCTCCTTGGAATCCTCCGAATGTCCTACAAACTCTCGAATGGTGGGAAGGTCAATGCCTTCACTTGCCATAATAGAGATAAAGCTATGACGGAACATATGAGGAATGACATGAATCGGTCTGCCAAAGTTTAGAAAGCTATCGATATCCTTATAGGGTTTACCAGCTTTCTTGTTATACTTTGCTGACTGACTAGAACCGCCTCTCAGGAATTGTGAAAGCTCGTTGTGATAAAGCGGAGAACCTTGCCGATTACCTGCCCTGATATAGGTTCTAGTAAAGAGATATCCCAAGTCTTGGTAAGTCGGATTGAATTGAGCTTGAAACTTATTTCTGTCAATGTAATGTCGCAAGATTTTCTCTATCTCGGGGCTCATTGGAATCGTACGGACACTTTCCTTGGTCTTAAGGTCTGAACGGTAACGTTCCTTTTCATCAAGATCAAGAGCTTCCATCACCTCGTCTGACTTATTCTTACTTGCCCTTTGCCAATGAACCTTTATCCACTTCTCCTCGAAATCAAGCATATCCTCATTCAATCCCAGAACTTCACTTGGTCGCATGCCTGTTAGGAAAATCATTCTCAGAACATCTGCGATAAGTTGATTATCAGGTCGGTTAATCCAGCTCTCTATCAGGCGGAGAACATAGTTAACCTCACTTGCTTCTAGATATTTTTCCGCAATGTCTTCACGTTTCTTGTCCTGCTCCTCACTCTTTGTCAGAACTCGCCTTTTAACCTTGTTGTTGGCAATCGGGTCTTGTGTAAGAGTAATCTGTCCATTTTCAACTGACCAGTCAAAAATCATTTTAAGGAAAATATGTAGATTTCTAGCCATGGATATCGATGAACTATCGATTAGACGTTGAATTTCATCTGTCATGGTAACAAATTTTGTGATGGACATCTTTGTATCAAAGTTAGGCTCGATATAGCGATTGTAGATAGTGACTCTCGTTTTGAGGGTATTATTGGCAGGTTTAACTCTATCATGCCATGATTTAAAGGCTTTACCATAGAGATTGCCGTTTTCATCAAAGGGCTTGGCAATTTCTTCTAGGGTTAAAAGTCTCTTGGCTTTCTTTGGCTTAACCCCTGTTATCTCGGCGATATAGTCATCAACTAATTTGTTCAGTTCTTTCGTGACTTGTGTAATCAGTTGGGAGTTTTTAATATCGTTGACCAAAAGACGCTCTTTTCCAGATGATGTCCTTTTGCTTGGGCTTGCCTTAGTGGTAAACCACCCTTTGCTGGCTCCTGTAGAAAGATATTTCTTGTGAGATTTTTTTGTAATAGGGTGGGTAAATCGCATAGCGAATTTCACTAAAACATTGCCGGATTTATAAGGATCAGGTCGCCAAGAACTGATGATGAGTACTCTTGAACCGTTATCTCTCATAGGTACCTCCTACACCATCTTTGCAACATACTGGTTGGCAATTTTATAGTCAAACCATGCCACGAAGACTTCCGAGTGGATAAAGACGTTACCATGCGTTCCTTTAATACCGAAGGCATATGGGCTGTCTTTCATCTGACGAATGTAACTATTAAGTGTTGCAACTGTCATGCCATGCCAGAGTTCAGCTAAAAAGACGGATTTTCGGTACCAGTTACGGGTCAAGTCAAAGTCATGTTCTGTTTTTAATGTTGCCATTGAATTCTCCTTCTGCTTTGGTTATAATCTAGTTAGTTATTTTTGGAAAGGCGATTTGTAGCGTGCTATAGGTCGTCTTTTCTTACACCCCAATAGGCTGAGCTTAACTGCTCTTGTTTGTACTGCTGAATGTCTGTTTCGTCTACTTCCGTTAGCTTGGATATACCAAGTTCAAGTAAGTGTTGAATATAATTATCTGCCTTTTCTCGTCCATGTGATTCTGCTTTTGCCACATAAAGTTTCCCAAGTGTCCGTGAGACTTGTTTTTCCGTCCATAGCTCAGACTGTTTTAGAGTTGGCTTCGTTCGCTTAACACTTAAGACGGTCTTTTCTCTTGTCTCTAGGTACTCATTCCACCACCTTACGTTTTTCCTTCGCCAACGATTAGAATCCGTGTCTCTCGGACTGACAAAGCGATAGTGTCCGTTAATCGCCTCAAAGTAAATCTCTTTGAGTGGTCGCCCATCTTTTATCTGTTTAGCTAGTAAATTTGCCTTTTCTTGCCAACATCTTAGCTCCGCTCTTGTCCATGATGACGGTGTTTCTGGTAAATCTTTGTCTAGTTTTTGTTCTAACAGCTTATTATAGACACACCATTGCTGAGTACCTCTAACACCAATCGTGACCATCTCACCGACCTTTTCACCATTTTCAAGAATGCTCTTTTCATGATAATCAAAGGTTTTAGCGGTTGATATGCAGAGTTGCTTTTTACAATAACTGTAAATGAGTGGGACGGATAGACTGTCATCAAAGATATCATTGGCGATATCTAGTCTTGTGACGTTACTGTGACATTCAGAAATACGCTTCATCAAGGTTACCCAGTTATTGACATTGCTTTCCATGTATTCTTCATACTGACGGCACCCCTGCCCTTTCAGTTCGATAAAGACCCCCATTTTCGATTCCCAATCCTTATTGAAATAAACCTTTATTTCTGAGAAGGCATAATGCCGTTGGTACTTGTTTATCCCCCATTCATTGAGGACAAACTTTTCTTTTGGAAGAATGAGGATTTTCTCAATGACATCATCTGGGGCTAAGCCTTTAATCGTTACGGCTAAGTAGTCTAACATCACTGAGTTATCCATGTCTAGGCTCCAATGAATTTAATATCGGTTGCCACTAGCTTTAAGCCACCCCAATTTCCACCACCGTTATTGTTAGCTCGCCAGCCAAGGTGGACTTCTGGATTGATAAGTTCTACTACGAGAGAGTTCAGCTCATCCTTTTCAACGGATTTGGCCAACTTGTCGAGGTTATCTACAATCTCCAAACGAATGCTCTTAAGGTCATCAGGGGAATATCCCAAGTCTTTCAAGGCTTGAATTTTGTCTGTATCTTGTACAAAACAAGTAATTTTAGCCACTTCATCTGTCGCAATGCTTTCGCCATTCACATTTTTATAGACTGGGGCGACCCGTGAAGAAAGGATGGTTACTTTCTTTGGAATGTCAAATTGTGATTTATCCAATTTCAAATCGCCAACTTTTACGGTTTCGTCTGTTAAGTTAAATTTTGTCATACATTTTTCTCCTGTTCATAAAAGCTACGCCTACATGAAATCTGTAGTAAACTATTGATATCATGGGCTTTATAAAGGTTTTTTCGTGATTTTTGCTTCAAATCGCTGAACCCCTTGCGTATCAAGGGATTTGACCACATTTCATGTATGTGTGCACCCCCTAATAGGGACTGGGGTGCAAATATCAAACCGAGTTCAGCCGTTTGCCACCTTCCCCACCTGCTCTGGGCTACCGTGTTGACCACTCGCCCAGCGGTGGGGTGGCGAACCGTCTTCATCGATGAAAGAAGCCAAGTCTCTTAGATGATTTCTCTTCCGTCTCTTTCTCCAAGGTCTGGATTCTAGCAAGAAGCACTTTTAACTCCTGTTTCAACTTTGCTAGGTTCCTTCGATAATCTTCTTGGATTTCCTTGATGGAGACCTCTAGCTCATCAACAAGCTCTCTAATAGGTTTTTGATTATCATTTTCTTTAGAAAAACCATAAACGCTTAGAATTGCTCTTTCCAGCCCCAACGAAGACTTCTTATCAGCAATCGCTTGAAAATGGTTTAGGTCATCCTCTGTAAAAAGATAGACTTTAGAATAAGATTTTCGACCCGTTCTCACTCTACTTTCTTTAAATTGAGTACCAGTCAGGCTTTCAATTTTTAATCGCCACTTTTTTAACGTTGAGACTGAGTTGAGGCCATCAACTCTATCCACTACTTCTTGATAATCGTATTCATTCATAATTCCTCTCTTTTCTGACGTTTGCATTCAGCTAGCAGTTATCCGAAATCTCTGATACATCATTCAAGGATTTTTCTACCTTCCTTTCTCTTTTGATTGTTGGGTTAACTCCTCCCACCGCCATATACGTTTTTATGTACGTTTAGCGGAAAATTTTTGAGCAATCTTAACGCCCACTAATAATTATATACGATATCATATACGGAGTCAAGAGTTTTGCTCAAAAAATGTACGATTTTATAAACTCCTATGTTATAATGGTCTGAGAGGTAACTTATGTTTGAAATACTTAAACCTGATAAAAAGGCTGTCGGGCGAAGACTTAGGCAAGTCAAGGATGAATTAAATTTGTCCTTTACAGATTTTGGAAATCGCCTTGGACTAAAAAAATCAACTATTAACGCATATGTAAGAGGAGACAACCTAGCTCCTCTTGAAGTTTTAGAAAAAGTATCAAAAATCTATGGAAAGCCTGTAGGTTGGTTTTATTATGGTGAATTGGAAGAATACATTGAACTTTACCTTAGAAAACTTGGTTATGGCACATTCCTAGATGAGTATCCTGATATTCCATTAAAAATAAAAGAAGAGCTTTTTAGAATAAAAACAAATCCAATACAATCGGTCACAAGAAGTGGGGGAGTAACCATTGGAACATTTGAAAATCCTGACTGGGAAAATGAATTTGGATACCCAAATGAAGGCTACCTAGATGATATCTTTTTTGAAATGCTTTATGATACGCTGAGGGGCACAATTAGGAAGGAAGCCAAAACCTACTTAAGCCAGCAAGACGGACTTGATGCTACTAAAATCAACGAACTTTCTGATTACTTTGCTAACCAAATCTACATCTCATATGACTTTGTCGGTAATTTAGAAGAGCTTTCCAAGGATAGAATCAAGCAAGAAATCAAAGAAGGCTATGAACGTCTGCTTAAGGATACATCCTCAACAGGTGTACAAGTTAACTATGATTCTAATTATCTACTTGGTTTTCTGATTAATACACTTGCAGATAGCAAAACAACACGCCAATTACTTTCAGATATATCCCAAGCAACTATCGGTATGCCTTTTTCACAATTTCATGAGGGACACGAGTTAGTTGAGATCATCCAATCTATCAGACCACGACTGATAGAACTTTACAATAACACGACCTTTGATGATTGGACTGACTGGGCAGAGAAATAACTTTAGAAAGGAAAAAGTCATCCCTAAACTTAATTCTGTTTCAGGTATTCAGCTTCTTGACTTTATATTCTCAGCTCCAATTTTTAAGGCAAAACAAGTTAGTGAACACCTAAAAATTTCTGAACGAACTACTTATACTTTACTAAATAAGCTGATTGACAAAGGTATCTTTTAACTGATAACGCTCAAAGGAATAGAACCTACTACTGTCCTCAACTTCTTTCAATCGTTCAATAAGGTATCTCTTAGTGAAGCAAAACCCGTTTTGGCTTCACTTATTTTTCGTTATATGAAGCAGAGTTGGTTTTCACTTCACTTAGCGAGTAGCAAGTGACTTATCATTTGTACGCTATTTACTTATATTTAATAAAAGGAATTTTACCCATGCCCAAAAATAGGATAAATAATTTCATCAATATAGGAGGCTTAATCTTAGTAGTCTCTTTTATACTATTAGTCCTTGATATAGTTAATCTTCCAACAAAACTTGGTCTTAATATAAAGACTTTAAACATCGAAGTTTGGAATATTTACGCTACACTTTTAGGAAGTGGGTTAACTCTATATGGTGTACTTATAACAATTAACAGTCAATATGAGTCACAGATAGAAGATACCAAACGGATTGTAAAGCCTTTAATTGATGTGTCACCCGTTGACGAGTATAATTACAAGGATAAGTATATTCAATTTGACTTTATGTTCCCAAAAGCATATCCAAACCTTCCAAGAAAGTATAATATTGACACTCCAAATGTCACTATCTCTCTAGAAAATCTTGGAACTAGAGAGCTGTATAATTTATATATAGGAAATTTTGAAGCTACTTATTTTGATAATGGCGACCATTATTATCAACTTAATCCAATTTTATATTCAAACCATAAGGTACAACTTAATCTTATGTTCTATGAAAAAATTGGTTATCTTAAAGAATTTAATCAGGAAGATAAATTTCATTTGCTCATTTCTCCTATCAAATTTTCAACCTATTTTCAGGATTGCTTAAATAATTGGTACGAACAATCGTTTAAATTACGTATTTTCCACCAAGTTCAAGCAGACAAGTCAGATGAAGAAACTTCACTAACAGTTAGTATTGAAAGAGTAGAGATATATTCTGCCCCTAAAGAAATTTCTCCCGATTCACTTCCGTGGGTAACTAATCCAAGTAAGTTAGTCCAGTTTGACTGAATCACCAATAAAGCGACCTCACTCCTATGCAATTTATTATCAGTGAACTAAATTTTGTCTGATTTTTGTCTGATTAAAACCAAAGCAAGGTCAAAATCACTCTATTTCATTAATAATTGAAAGATTGAAAAGCCCTTAAAATCAACGTTCCTGAACGTAACGAATATTGCCAAATTACACATTACGCTCACTGAGGTTAAATAATTGAATTAAAAACCATGAAAATAAGATTTTCATGGTTTTTCTATTACTCAAAGAGGATCTCCCATGACAAAAATAGAAACATTTAGATGGCGTATGTGGCATGTTTATCTCCTTATTTTTATCACTATTCTACTTACAGGTACATTCGTTCGCTATGGTTATAGAATTCAGGCCGCTTATTCCTTAGACGATAGACTTTACGACTATACTAACAAAAAAGTTACTGTAACATCCTTTCAAAACGTCAAAATTGGAAACTTTAACGTTTTAGGTGTTAAGTTTGGAAATGAAAAAGCACTGGAGAGAAGTCAATTAGCCGTCGGTCGCACCTATCTAGCCTTCCAAGAATCTAGGTATAAAGTATCTAAACACAAGAAGGACTCTAAAAATTATGATATTATTCACTATTATCAGCTCGGTAAAGACACTGGAAAAGGACACACTATTAATGTACTAAACCTTGCTAAGAAACTAGGATATGATAATCCCGGTTCCATGGATAATACCATGTACTCAGATGGTAAGGATGAGTTTGTGAAATTTTCATCCTATGATAACGAAAGAGTATTCTATGTCAATTTACGCACCCAGAAGGCAACTAAAACCAAACCAAAAAGAGTCAGTCAATACTACGGATTTGCTAAACCTTACCGCTATCTCCTTTCAAAGGATAATTTTTCTGTAGGTCATAAAGATGATCCCCTCACTATCAACTCCATGCCCCTTATCTGGACCAAAGAAAGAAATTTTGCTGATTACAAAGATCAAGATGATAACGAATACAGTGATCAATCACTCAAAATAAGATTTAGCTTAATTATTGTAACAACTGACTCACTTAATCTGGATGATGCTGTTAAACTACAAAAAGAGTTAACACCAGATAAGGAGGATATTTATTGGTATTTTACAAGCACTAACACAACTACTGGACGCCTCGAGGAAGTTAAAAGTCAAAAAGATTACAACCTACTAGTTAAGGAGAGTCAGAACTAAGATGGTAAAAAATAGCTTCAAATACCTTAAAATTACTATGCCCTTGATTTTATTATTGACCATGATTGCTATCTTTTTCTATTACAATGCTCAAGAAAATATTAAAGGTTTTTATAAAACTCGTGGATTTCAAGGAAAGGTGCAAATAACTGGTATCGGATGGGCAGATAAAATTACTTATCGTATGAATAAAGAAGATGAGGTTAAACATTACCTGATTTTCCATATTGATTATCAAGAGACCATTAATAACAAAAAAGAACATGTAAAGACTCAACTACCTCTCCATATTCAAGATTTACTCTATCCTTACATTGCCAGCCCAACAGAAAACGACTCAGATTTTAATCGCCAAAATAGTGAATATAAGATTTTACCTGATGAAAGGGAATATTGGGACGATTTTGTTAAAAAGTCTATTAAAATCAACCCTAGAAATCAGAAATTCATCAATGATATCTCTGAAGCTCTAAGCACAGAGAAAGATTTAAAAAATATTATTGTTCAAATAGAACCTGTACCATACACGACGCTCTATACTTATGAAAGGGGACATTCTAAAGCACTAGGTGGCTATTATGATTTTTCACTTAAAGATGCTCTACAAAGCAAAAAACTTACTGTTCAATTGAGTTTTCCTTCTGGTTCCACGACTAAAGAAATTGACTTACATTCTCAATTAGAACAAGTACTAAAAAACTCTGAACTACCAGATGGATGGTATATCTTAAATCAAAATAACGACTTTCCAAAAGAGGTACATATTGATGGTAATCAAATTAGAATTAACTAAAGAAAGCACTCAGAGAGAATTATCTGAGGAAGAATGGGCTTTCCCTATTTGGAGATGGGCGGCTTTCTCACTATTTGACACCCTAATCCTAGTTAGTCCCTTGACAAAAGAATTGATTTACCCTGGTGGGAGTGATTCTCGTTTTTACCTAGGTAAATCATTGGGTAACTTGATGCTAGATGATACACAACGCTTCATCTTTATTATTATCATTCTAACTCTATTGCTACCTGCTTTTGCCTTAATCATAGAAAGCCTATTATTTTCAAAAGGATATCCTCTACTTTCAATAATATGTAGCTGTCTAATTTTTGTTAGTGCAACAGTCCTATTTGTCTATAGTCTCAGTATTGTCCCAGATTTTTGGAGTTTTACTATTTATAGTTATATGCTTTACCTTCTCTTCAACATAGGTAACTCCCTAAGAAAGATCAATAGAATCATCAATCTTAGGCAGAATAACACCAAAGCATAACTGCCTGTATCCACCTCCCCTTCTTTTTAGCATAGGAATGACACAAACGAAACAAAAAATCATTGTCAACTCTGAAGTCGACCACCTAGCTAAAAGCTTCCATATTAATTTTGAAAATCATTTTAGGAATACTCTAGACTCATGTCCCAGAAATAAATTTCACTCCTTTTGTAGCAAATAAACAATTTAATTAATAGTAAAAAGATCAACATATGACCGTTGATCTTTTATTTTTACTCTAAATTTTTCAGAATATCTGTAAATCTGTGTGTAAACATAGCTGTCATCCCCCATATATTTTCTGTCAAGTTTCTGTAAAAAGGAATATGACGTTCACTATACCCAAAATTGTATTTTTCTCTGTTTTTTACCAGGAAAAATGGGAAATCTTTTGCATCACTCAAGGTAGAAGTCACTTTATAATAAATCGGATTCTCTGTCAACAACGTGTCAACATAGACTGTAAACAACCGTTTCACTTCTTCATTTGGATGAATATCCTCCCAATTTTCTATATTTATCTTTCCAACAAAGCAATGGATGGTTCTCCCCTGATGAATGAGATAATCAATCTCTCCCCAAATGTCAATTTGATCAGGAGTTAAGTTTAGTTCCTCACAAGTTTCTCGTATAGCAGCTTCTTGAAAAGTCTCACCATCTTCGACACGGCCACCAGGAAAAGAGACCTCACCTGGTTGAGAAATATGCTCACTTCGTACTTGGTAAAGGATTTGATACTTATCAGTTTTTACATCATATATCAAGGGTAAGAGCACTGCATAGCGTCCTTTCTCCCCTAGTGGCTTCGGCTCGTAATGAGCTAGTTTATCTTTAATAGTCATAAGAACTCCTTGACTTCATATTATCATAAAAAAGAAGTTATCCCTATTATATAAAATTTTTATATATAAAATATTGACATATCTTTCTAAAAGAGATACACTCAATGTGTAAAATAATTATATATAATTTTTATACATATCCTAAAAGCAAAGGAGCACACTATGTATTTTCCAACATCGTCAATCCTGATAGAGTTCCTAATACTAGCTATTATCGATAGAGAAGACTCTTATGGCTATGAAATTAGTCAAACCATTAAGCTTGTGGCTAATATCAAGGAGTCAACACTTTATCCTATTCTAAAAAAGCTTGAAAAAGCAGGCTATATGACCACCTATAGCCAAGCGTATCAAGGGCGTAAACGTAAATATTACAGTATTACCCAAGAGGGAAAAAATCAACTTCAATTTCTTAATGAAGAATGGTTAACCTACAAAGAAACTATGGATGGTATTGTAGAAGGGAGATTAAGACATGACAAGGACTGAATATATAGCCAAATTAACAAAATATCTACGAAAATTACCACAAAAGGACTATGAAGAGGCCCTCGAATATTTCATGGAATATTTTGAAGAGGCTGGACCTGAAAATGAAGCTCGGGTTATTGCGGAACTGGGTACACCTAAGGAAGCCGCACATGAAGTCATTAGTCGTCTTCTAGAAGAAAAGATTGTTGAGGACAAGAGCAGCTTACGCAATAAAACAGCTATCCTTTGGATTGCGATTCTAGCTGTTTTAGCCAGTCCAGTTGCCTTACCAATTCTACTATTCTTCTTAGCTATGATAATGACACTTCTTATGATTATTTTCGCAGTTATAGTGACTGCCTTAGCTCTTACTTTTGCTTTACTCATTAGTGGTGTTTACACTTTCTTTACAAGCTTCTCTCTCTTAAGTGTTTCACTAGCTTCAACACTGTTTGGAGGAGGTCTAGGTCTATTGATGTTTGGAGGAGCACTCTTACTACTTTTGATTTCGTTTGAAATCTGTAAACTTATTGTAAAGCTAATTACCCTATTGATTAAATGGCTCATCAAGAAAGGAAGAAAATCATGAAAACTTGGAAAAAGATTGTCCTCGGAGTGTCTCTTATCTCTCTATTTTTAGGAGGAGGATTAGTAGCTTGGGGTTATAGCCAAGGTGGCTTAACAGATTTACAAAATCAAACTATAAGTGAGCAAGATTATGTCAAGAAAGAAGTTGAGGACTTCAATAAAATTGATATTAAAAGTAGTAACTACAATGTGCTTATAAAAAATGGTGATGTTGACAAAGCAACGCTTTCTTACTACCAAAAAACAAAAAATCCAATTGACACATCTGTAAAGGATGATCAATTGACTATCAATGATAGCAACTCTGAATTAGATTCAACTTCTAACAAACATATTAACTTTTTCGGATTAAAAGATTTAGTAGAGCTTTCTACTCTCAACGAGGAAGTCAGAAATAAAACCATTGTCATTACACTCCCTAAAAAACAAACGATTGATTTTTTAAAGGTTGATTTAGCAACTGGAAATCTAGATTTAAGTAATAGCACCATCAAACAAGCAGATATCAATCTAAATGTAGGGGACCTAACTTTTACTAAAATGATTGTCAGCAACCTAAAAGCTAACCTTGATGTTGGTAGTGTTGATAGTAATCATACACTTTTTACTAACTCAGATTTATCTATTGCAATGGGAGATTACTCTGGAGATAACCTAATTTTCAATGGTCACAATAAACTTGATGTTACATCTGGTGATATTGAACTAGCTCTTAAAGATTATATGCTCAATGTTCAAGCCGATAGTCACTCAGGAGAGGTTGACATTACAAATAACCTTAAGATTTCAAAGGATAATACACTTACCATTACATCAGATCTCGGTGATATAACTGTTGAATAACATAAAAAAGCCCGCTCACATTAGAGCTGGCTTTTAGTTTATTCATTTTCAAACTTTGGTCTATAAATCATAATACCTACAACTACAAAGATAAGTAAGAAAATAAATAGCATACGAACTTGATCTGAGATCTGTCCTGTCATTGAAATAGTTTGACGAAGACCTGATACGGAGTAGGACATTGGTAAGAATGGTTGGATGACCTTAAAGAACTTAGGACTAAGTTCAATTGGATAAGTCCCTGCACTAGACCCTAGTTGCAAAAGCAGCATAATCATGGAAGCAAATGCGCCATATCTATCATTCCAACCTACAAGGGCTGTAACCAGCGCCATTAAAGTACATGCTGCAAGGAGAATCATACCAAATGTAGCTAATGGATGATTTGGTTCAACTCCCACAAATCGAATGGCAATATAAAGCGCAATAGCAGCCATAGTTGTAATAATACCATTGATAAGTAACTTATTCTTAGCCCAATCAAAACGGCCCGTAAATTTTCTTCCTGTCAAGCTCTTAGCAAAGATAACATTAGTTGAAAGAGCGACAACCATAAGAGAAACAGAAATCATATATGGAGCCATTCCCACACCATTAGTGTCAACCTTATCCTTATCAGTTTTCTTCTCTTTGAGCGGAGCACTCACCATTTTTGCATTGTCTGAGTTTACAGAAACAAGAGAGAGTTGCTGATTAGCTTTGTTTAATGAATCAGATAATGTAGAAAGGTTAGTTGACAGACTTGTCAAACCATTTGTTAAGGTGTTTCCTCCAGTTGCTAATTGTTGAGCACCTGCATTGAGAGCACTTGTACCACTTTGAAGAGTAGAAAAACCAGTCATTAAACTACTACTGTTAACATCTAGAGTTTGAGCGCCACTAGCAATTGTTGACACAGCACCAGTATAAGTTGACAAACCAGTTGAAAGTGCGCTTGCACCTGTTGCTAGAGTACTTTGAGCGGTTGACACACCTGAAGCCACTTGAATTGCTCCTGGTGATAATTGATTGACAAGTACCGAATTGACATTAGCAATATTAGCTTGCATTGATGATACCGTTGATGAAGCTACAGGAAGAAGAGCATTCGCCGAACTTGCAATGCCTGAAATAGACGTTTGTAGAGAAGCCAAACTACTTGAATCGCCGCTACTAGTTGTTGTCGTACCTGTCAAGCTAGATAAAGCAGTTGACATACTTGACACATCAGATGCAATAGTTGAAGCGTAACTACTAGCTGTAGATCCTGCATTACTAATTGCCGATGTAATCTCTGCTTGTTGATCTGCAGTCAAGCTTTGATAAGCAGCTGTTCCTTGTACCGCAGCCAAATCATTTGCTTTATCAGTTGCACTAGCTGTAGCTATAGAGCTAGCTGCAGAAGAAATATTTGAAAGATAAGTCGCTATTGAACTTGTATCTACTGATGTTGTTGATGTTCCACTTGGTAATGATGTGTTACTTACCGCTGTATTAAGATTTTGAATTGCTGTATTTAAATCAGTTAAATTAGTTGATAGGGTTGACAACTGTGCTTGCTGTTCTTCGGATAAACTTGTTGCTGTGGCCATTTGACTGAGCGCTGTTGACAACGAATCTGCACCTGTAACTAAGGTATTCATGGCCTCTGCTCCTGATACAAATTGACCTGCAGCAGAATTAACAGCCTCAGAGTTCGCATTTAACTGTGACAAAGCGCCTGACAAAGTTGACACACCTGAAGTATAGGCAGACGCGCCTGAACTCAAGGTATCAACACCTGTAGCCAATGTTTGTGTAGATCCAGCAAGAGTTCCTAAGCCATTTGATAAGGTCTGACTCCCAGACTGAAGTGCGCCTGCACCTGCATATAATTGACTAGCCCCATTCGCTGCAGTTCCCATACCACCCTGAAGTTGAGACATACTCCTAAAGACAGCTCCAACATAAGTTGATGTAATATTTTTAGAAACAGTATCCTTCAACTTAGACATGGCAGAATCGCTCATTTTTGAAGAAACGAAGCTATGTCCTGCTGTTGTTTGATAAGAAATTTCCAGTTTCTTGGGATCATTTGTCAAAAGACTTGCTGCATTACTTGAGAGGTTTTCTGGAAAAGTGATTACCATATAGTAATCACCATCCTCAATCCCTTTTTGGGCTTCATTTTCAGTCACAAAGTGATAGTCTAGATTTTTGTTTTTAGACATATTGTCTACCATATCATGACCAATATTCAGAGTCTTATTCTGGAAACTAGCACTCTTATCTTTGTTCACTACTGCCACTGGTAAGTGTTTGACATTACCATAAGGATTCCACATAGAAGACAAAAAGATTAGATTATATAAAGCAGGTATCAATGAGACACCAATAATAGTTATCCAGAGCTTTGGACTTTTAAGAAGAGCCTTTAATTCTGCTAACATATTTCTCCTTTTTAGACATTGTGTTTATTTTTATGATATAATCAATTATAAACTCATTTACCTGAAAATCAATGTTAAACAATCGCTTTTTGGACACATAGTCTAAAAGTGTATAAAAGGAGATTTGTATGTCAAAAGATCAAAGACGCGCGCAAACAAAAAAAGCTCTTTTAGATGCTTTAGTAATATGTCTTGAAGACCAAGATTTCAATGATATTACTACCATTCGTCTGGTTCAAACAGCAGGGATTAGCCGTTCGAGTTTTTATACCCACTACAAAGATAAGTATGAAATGATTGATAGTTATCAGAAAGAGCTTTTCCACAAGCTAGAGTATATCTTCGATAAATATGAAGGAAAGAAAGAGGGAGCCTTTCTCGAAATCTTTGAATTTCTCACTCGTGAAAAGCTCCTATCAGCTCTATTGTCTACCAATGGATCAAAAGAAATTCAAGATTTTCTAATACACAAACTTCAGCGTATGATAGCTGAGGACTTCATTGTCCCTAGTGCTGAAGAAAGATCTCTAAAAGGATTTGAGAAAGACTATGCCAGTATTTATTTTGCGCACGCTATTTTTGGTGCTTGTCAAGCCTGGATAAATAAAGGAAAAAAAGAATCCCCCCGAGAAATGACAGATTTTCTTCTACGATTTATTCCACAATAAAACAACTTCAAAAGCATAAAAAGCTGCAAACCATTTCAACAGTTAAAGCAGCTTTTTCTTTTACAATAAAATCCTTAAAATAAGGAAATGATAAGTGAAAGTAAGGTCAAGATTGCGGGTCCACCTTGCGTTAAAATAATTTTCTTATTTGCAGTCATAGCACCATAAATAGCAGCAAAGAAAACATTGAGTACAAAAACAGTTACAAGTAGCTGACTACTTGTGAAAATCCCATACAAGAGGAATACAGCAATCAAACCATTGTAAATCCCTTGATTTTTAAATAAGTTTGTAACAGAATCACGTTGAAGTTCTTCTTTACTCATATTGAAAACACGACTAGTCGTGTCTGAATGTGTCGCAAAAGTTTCCAAATACATGATATAGAGATGCTCCAAAGCAACAATCCCAGCTAAGATCAGTGTAATAATAGACATAGTAGCCTCCTTCTTAAATAACTTTGACAGTATATCAAAAGTAAACTTTTAAAACAACATGTATGCTTCATACAATTTGAAATATGGTAAAATAAAGAATGAAAGAGAGGTTCTTATGACAAAGACAGAAGTAATCCAACATCTCCAAAAAGATTTGGGAATTCCTAGATTTCAGGCTTATATAGAGGATAAAGATTACTCCGAAGAGGAGTACGACCAACTAAAAAAAGATTTTGAAAGCTACTTCACCAACTACGTTTCAAACGTTTCAGCAGATTTTGAAGGCGGATTGGATAATAAATAATTTATACCTCAAAATCATCTATCATCATGTTACGAATCCCTTAGTCACTTGTATCAGACTAGGGGTCTTTTTAATATTCGAAAACAAAAAGCCGTCTCATTCTATGAAATGGCTTTAGGAAACTTGTAACTGAACAAACCTAGAAATCAATGATTTAAGACAAACAAAAAAGCCCATAACAACGGGCTTTTCGATACAATAATCTTAAAATTAAAGCATTTTGTTGTAGAATTCAACGACAAGTGCTTCGTTGATTTCTGGGTTGATTTCATCACGTTCTGGAAGACGTGTCAATGAACCTTCAAGTTTTTCAGCATCGAATGATACAAATGCTGGACGTCCGATAGTAGCTTCTACTGCTTCAAGGATAGCAGGAACCTTAGCTGATTTTTCACGAACTGAGATTACTTGACCAACTTCAACGCGGTATGAAGGGATATCAACACGTTTACCATCAACAAGGATGTGACCGTGGTTTACGAATTGGCGTGCTTGACGACGAGTAGTTGCAAGACCAAGACGGTAAACAACGTTGTCAAGACGACGTTCCAAAAGAACCATAAAGTTGAAACCAAGTGTTCCACCTTTAACTTTAGTAGCTTGTACGAACAAGTTACGGAATTGTTTTTCACCCAAACCGTATGAGAAACGAAGTTTTTGTTTCTCAGCCAATTGCAAACCGTATTCTGAAAGTTTTGAACGGTTGTTTGGACCGTGTTGACCTGGTACGTAGTTACGACGTGCCAATTCTTTACCTGTGCCTGTAAGTGAGAAACCAAGGCGACGTGATTGTTTCCATGATGGACCTGTATAACGTGACATTAATAATGTCCTCCTATAAAAAATATTTTTAGGAAATAACGTTTTAGATAAACCTGATTCGTTCAGAAAGACTTCGCCCAAACAGCAAAGGTTACTTTTCTAGCCGACTTCCTGTTGACGAGCTTCATTTTATCCTGCTATTATTTCACATACTTAAATATTTTACCACGAAAAAAAGCCCAAGTAAAGGCTTTTTCTTATTTATTTTCGATTTCAGCTTGTTCCTCAGGACTCAAATAACGAATGAGAGTCTTCTCAGTCAAAATATCTGAATAAGTGTAAGATTCAACATAACTATTATTAATAGCTCCTGCTTGGGAACTGAAGTCTTGATATTCAACAATAAACAATGATGGATAAACTTCTGTCAATCGACCAATTTTATTCTTTTCACGTTTACGCCCATTCTCTAGGGTCAATTCTACTAGCTGACCTTCATGTGACTTAATAGCTTCCTTGATGTTTTTCATCTTAGCAACATCTGCAAATGCATCACTCATATATATATCTCCTTAAATCTGAAAATTATGATTCCTCAAACTGAGCAATCGATGAAAATTTATTGTATTCTTTTTGGAATAGTAACTTGACTGTTCCACGCGCACCAGCACGGTTTTTTTCTAGGATAACTTCGATGGTATTATCTTCAATCGCATTTTCTGGTTCTTCACCCTCTTTTCGGTAGTAATCATCACGATACAAGAAGGCGACAATATCGGCATCCTGCTCGATAGATCCTGACTCACGGATATCAGATAATACTGGACGTTTGTCCTGACGTTGTTCAACCCCACGAGATAACTGACTCAAGGCAATTACAGGAACTTTGAGCTCCTTGGCCAGGATTTTTAACTGTCTTGAAATATCTGAAACCTCTTGTTGGCGATTTTCTGGTCGCGTACCTGTAATCAACTGCAAGTAGTCAATCACAATGAGACCAAGACCACCCTCTACTTCTTGTGACAATTTACGGGACCGTGCACGAATCTCAGTAATCTTTATACCAGGGGTATCATCTATGTAAATAGGTGCCTCAGCCAGTGCTCCTTGAGCAATCATAACATTATTCCAATCTTGCTCTGTCAATTGACCTGTACGTAAAGCATGAGAATCAATCATCCCTTCAGCTGCCAACATACGATCAACTAAGCTTTCTGCACCCATCTCTAATGAAAAGACTGCAACAGCTTTATTTTGCTTGGTGCCAACATTCTGAGCAATGTTCAACACAAAGGCTGTTTTACCAACTGCGGGGCGAGCTGCTAAAATAATTAATTGATCAGGGTGTAAACCTGTTGTAATCTTGTCAAGGTCACGGAAACCTGTTGGTAATCCAGTAACATCTGATGTTTGCTGGGAACGCATCTCCAAGGTATTAAAATTAACGTCAAGAACTTCAGATATTTTGCGGAAACCACTACGATTACTATGCTCTGAAACATCAACCAAGGCTTTCTCAGCATTCGCAATAATTTCATCAGATTCTGTTGCGCCCTCATATGCTTGGTTGACAGTCTCTGTCAGCCTATTTATAATACGTCGAAGCATGGCTTTCTCAGCCACAATCTTAGCATAGTACTCAGCATTTGCGGATGTTGGGACACTATTGACCAAATCTACAAGATAAGAAATACCCCCTATATTTTGGAGGTCATCTTGGTCATCTAAAATGGTACGTACTGTCGTGGCATCAATGGCATCATTTCGATCCGACAGCGTTACCATTGCTTTAAAAATGACACGATGGGAATACTTGTAAAAGTCGTCTGCTTCGATAAATTCTCGAACTGTAATCAACTTTTCCGGGTTAATGAGAATAGCCCCTAGAACAGACTGTTCCGCTACTAAATCATGAGGTTGTACTCGTAATTCTTGAGCCTCTACCACAATTATTCCCTCCTTTACAAGATTTACTTATAGTGTCAACGAATTACTCAGCACTATTTTTGATGTTAAGTTTAATTTGTGCGCTCACTTCTTTATGAAGCTTTACAGGAACCTCAATCAGACCAATCGCACGAATAGGATGTTCAAGTTCAATATGACGTTTATCAACTTTTATACCAAATTGTTTTTGAAGTCCTTCTGCAATCTTTTTGGCTGTAATTGAACCAAAAGTACGTCCGTCTGGTCCGACCTTCTCAGTAAATTGAAGACGATTTTCTTCTTTTTCAAGTTGCTCTTTAACTTGCTTCGCTTCAGCCAACAACTCTGCTGCATGTTTTTCTTCAGATTTTTGCTTGCCTTTCAACTCACCGATAGCTTGGTTTGTCGCTTCCTTAGCAAGATTCTTTTTAATCAAGAAGTTTTGAGCATAACCTGATGGTACTTCTTTTATTTCGCCTTTTTTACCTTTACCTTTAACGTCTTGTAAGAAAATAACTTTCATTTTAGTCCTCCTTGGGAGCCAACTCTCCCATAATAGTTTCAATCAATTTATTTTTTGCTTGAGCAACACTACAGTCTCGCAATTGGCAGGCAGCTAAGTTGAAATGGCCACCACCACCCATTTTCTCCATAATACGTTGTACATTAATCGTTTTATGACTTCGAGCAGAGATATTCACAGTAGAATCGCTTGTCCTAGCGACAACAAAAGTTGCTTCGATACCTGCCATGGAAAGCATCGTATCTGCTGCCTTAGAAATCACAACATTATTATAACATTTAGGATTATCACCTGAGGCAACAATGATATCATCTGTAATACGTTCACCTGATAGAATTAACTCATTGATACGTCGATACTCTTCAAAATCAGTAGCAGAGATTGTTTGGATTTCTCCACTGTCACTTCCTAAACTACGTAGATAAGAGGCGACATCAAAGGTTCTACTAGTCACACGAGTTGAGAAATTTTTAGTATCCAGCATGATACCTGCCATAAGGATAGAGGCTTGGATTTTACTCAAACGTTCTGGGGCACCTTGGAATTGCAACAACTCCGTAACCAATTCACAGGCTGAGCTTGCCCCACTTTCAATAAAGGTCAAAACAGCATTTTTAGGAAAATCGTCATCTCGACGGTGATGATCTACCACAATAACTTCATTAAATCGATCATAAAAATCCTTAGACAAAGTTAAATTGATTTTAGAATGGTCAACCATAATTAGTAATGACTGTTGGTTGACTAACTCTTCAGCCTCTGAAAGTGTAATAAGAGGTGATTGACCATCTTCTTTTAAGCGTTCGACCGCACGCTCAACATCTGCATTCATAGCCGTATCATCGTAAACAGCATAGCTTTTTCGAACAATTTGACTAGCAAAATGAGCCATACCGACAGTGGCCCCTAGAGCATCCATATCGAGATTCTTATGTCCGACAACAAACACTTTTTCGACTGTTTTCAACTTATCTGAGATTGCAGTCATCATAGCCCTTGTTCTTGTACGAGAACGTTTTACTGTTGAGACAGAACCTCCTCCAAAATAAAGAAGTTCCTTGTGATCATCGTTTTCCTTGACAACAGCTTGATCTCCACCGCGAACTAGTGCGATGTTCAGATTCTGCAAGGCAACCTGACCGATTTGATCATGCTTAAGCGTACCGAACGAAATTCCCATGCTCAAAGTCAGTGGTAAACCACGCTCTTGAGCCTGCTGACGAAAGTCATCCAAGACAGAAAACTTTTGATCCATGAATTCTGTCAAAACACTGTAATTGGTGAAGAAGTAAAAACGATCGCCTTCAATACGTCGATAATGAATATGCTTAGCCTTAGCAAACTCAGAAATAAACCCTGCCACGAATGTGTTGATTTTTGAAACATCGGCATCGGGTAAACTTCCTGTCACATCGTCGTAGTTATCAACTGAAATAATCCCGATAACAGGACGAGTCATATTTGGATCAGCATTTTCATCTTGATCATAAACATTGTCAATAAAATATGTCAACTTATTGTCAAAATCCACAAAAGCGGCATATTTATTGTCACCAACGGTTATCACATTCGAAGGCGAACCTTTTCGTTTCTGGGAAATAAAATCCGCAATCAACTGTTTATTGAAATTTCCATTTTCATCCGAAAGTACTAGCTTCGCATAGGGGTTGAACCATTCAATATGATCGTTCTCATCAAAAGTGATAACCCCAACAGGCATCTTTCCGAGAAGGGTCTTCAAAGAATCTTCAACATCCTGATTCAGTTCATCTAATTGCTCTATTTCTAAGGACTCATATGTTGTCTTTTGGTAATGCAATAAGGCAACAACTACTACCATAATAATAAAAAGCGCAAAAATGAGGGCAGACTCCGATTTTAGTACGCGAACAAAAATAGTAGCAATTCCAAAAAGAATTAACCCAATCATTATAAGATGAATCGTTGCAAAGTGAAATCTTTTCATATAAAACCTCTTAATCTAACAATTATAACATAAAAAAGCCTTAATTAAAAGGCTTTTAAACGTGTTACCACCGTTAATCTACTTTTCTGCGGGCCTTATTATTGCCTTCAAGATAAACCATCAGAATTGAGATATCTGCTGGATTGACCCCTGAAATACGACTCGCTTGACCAATGGTCTCAGGATTGATTTTCTTAAATTTTTGACGAGCTTCAGTAGCAATAGAATCAATAGCATCCCAATCAATATTTTGGGGAATCCTCTTTTCTTCCATACGCTTCATCTTAGCTACTTGATCCAAAGCTTTATTGATATAACCTTCGTACTTGATTTCAGTCTCAAGCAACTCTATAATCTTAGCGTCCAAATTTTCTGCAGCTGGACCCACAAACTGAGTAGCTGTGGCGTAATCAATCTCTGGTCTACGCATAAACTCTTTAGCTGTCATGGCATCTGTCAATGGCTTAAAGCCTAGAGCTTGAATTTTCTCATTCGTTTCTTTAATTGGTTTTAATTTTTCTTTTGATAAACGTGTCAACTCGCTGTCAAACTGATTTTTCTTAATTTCAAAGATATTCCAACGTTCATCGTCAACCAAACCAACTTCTCGACCAATAGGTGTCAAGCGCATGTCAGCATTATCATGACGTAATATGAGACGATACTCTGCGCGTGATGTCAATAAACGATATGGCTCCAAGGTTCCTTTCGTGACAAGATCGTCAATCATTACACCAATATAGGCATCACTACGTTTGAGAATAAGCTCAGGTTTACCTTGGACTTTCAGAGCTGCATTGATACCAGCAACTAGACCTTGACCTGCTGCTTCCTCGTATCCAGAAGTTCCGTTGGTCTGTCCTGCTGTAAAGAGACCTGAAATTAACTTCGTTTCAAGTGTTGCACGTAATTGATGAGGGAGCACGATATCATATTCAATCGCATAACCAGTTCGCATCATCTCTGCCTTCTCGAGACCTTTAATTGAGTGAATCAACTCTTTTTGAACATCTTCTGGCAGACTAGTTGACAGGCCTTGCACATAGACTTCTTCAGTCTCTCTTCCCTCAGGTTCAAGGAAAAGTTGATGGCGATTCTTATCGGCAAATCGGACAATTTTATCTTCGATTGATGGACAATAACGAGGTCCTACACCCTTGACAATACCTGAAAACATTGGTGCACGGTGTAAATTATTATTGATAATATCGTGGCTCTCTTGATTCGTATAAGTTAGCCAACAAGGTATTTGATCCTGAAGATAATCTTCATCTTTCGACAAGAATGAAAAATGATTTGGCTTTTCATCACCTGGTTGAATTTCAGTTTCTTCGTAATTAATTGATGATGCCTTAACACGAGGAGGGGTACCCGTTTTAAATCTTCCTATTTCAAGGCCAAGATCCCTCAGGTTATCTGCCAATGTAACAGATGCAAGGCTATTATTAGGACCTGAAGAATATTTGAGCTCACCTAGGATAATTTCACCACGCAAAGCCGTTCCTGTTGTTACAATAACCGCTTTTGCTCCGTATTTTTGATTTGTGGCTGTTCTGACACCAACTACCTTACCATCTTCAACAAGAATTTCATCAACCATTGACTGACGGAGAGTTAAGTTTTCCTGACGCTCAACTGTATGCTTCATCGTCATAGCATACAAGACTTTATCTGCTTGTGCACGTAAAGCTCTGACAGCAGGTCCCTTACCAGTATTCAACATTTTCATTTGAATATAAGTTTTATCAATATTTTTACCCATCTCTCCGCCGAGGGCATCAATCTCACGGACAACAATACCCTTGGCCGATCCTCCAATAGAAGGATTACATGGCATAAATGCCAGCATCTCTAGGTTAATAGTCGCTAATAAAACCTTACATCCCATGCGGGCTGCAGCTAGGGAGGCTTCTACTCCCGCATGACCAGCACCAACAACAATTACATCAAAATTTTCATCAAACTCGTAAGACATTTTTTAGATTTATGCAGTGATTTACAATCAACTGCCCCATCCTTTCTTTATTTTTTTCCTACAAAAATAGCCAAAACTCCAGAAAACTGTACGCAAAAACGCACAATTCTCATGAGCTTTGACCATCATGACTATTGTTAAAGTTATTTTATCAAATCAAATCGTTTTGTCAATGCAAATCACTGTTTGATCAAGGTCTGCACACTGACGATAATCATCTGTATTCCTATCGAGAATAGTAAAAGTCCCATCATTTTCGTTATAATTTTCATCAAATTTTTTCCAAAGAAGCCTGCAATTTGTTTTGCACTTCTTAGTAGGAGATAAGTGATTACACATAGTATAGCAAAAGCAACTACGGTTATTAGTTGATTCCGCAAACCTCCATTAGCCAAGCTTAAGGCAGTTGTAATTGTTCCTGGTCCTGCAAAAAGCGGCATTGCAAGAGGAGAAATAGCAATAGACATTGGATCTGAATTTACTGCTTGCTGCTCCATTCCTTTATAGCTAGGTGAATGATTACCATTAATCATATGATAACCGATAACGGCCACTAATATTCCACCAGCAATTCTGAAAGAAACAATTGTAATTCCAAATACTTTAAAAATGAAATCTCCTGAAAAGATAAAAACAGTTATAATAACAAAGGCAATCAAAAGACTCCTAAAAGCAATTTTTCGTGAAATTTTTTGACTATCATCTGCTACTAAAGCCATGTAAGCAGGAAGATTTGAAATTGGATTCATTATAGCGAAAAATGCCATAAATGCAAAAAACAATTGTGAACTCATCGTTATTACTTAACTCCAGTTAGATATACTGACAAACTTTTCCGTCTTTATACGCTTGGTCAATAATACCGCCGCCCAAACATTCCTGACCATCATAGAAAACAACAGCTTGACCAGGTGTAATAGCACGCTGAGGTTCAGCAAAAATAACCTCTGCTTTATCACCCTTAACCTTTACAGTAACTTTACTATCAGGTTGACGATAACGGAATTTTGCTGTGCATTCTATTTCAAATTCTTCTGGCATATCTCGAGTAAAGTGAATCATTGAAGCATCAAGTGAAGTTGACATCAACGACTCATGGTGGAAACCTTGACCCACGTAAAGAATATTTTTAGAAAGATCTTTCCCTACTACAAACCAAGGAGCATTATCGCCACCTTTTTGACCACCAATACCCATACCTCCACGTTGACCAATGGTGTAATACATGAGTCCGTTATGTTCCCCCATATCACGACCATCGACAGTCATCATACGACCTTTTTGAGCTGGCAAGTATTGGCTAAGAAACTCTTTAAAGTTTTTCTCACCAATAAAACAAATTCCTGTCGAATCTTTTTTCTTGGCTGTTGCAAGACCTGCACGTTCAGCAATCTCACGAACTTCTGGCTTTTGTAGATGTCCTAAGGGAAACATCGTTTTCTGCAACTGCTCTTGCGAAAGTTGACTAAGGAAGTAGGTTTGATCTTTATTATTATCTGCACCACGCAACATATGGACAATGCCGTCTTCATCGCGAACAACTTGAGCGTAATGTCCTGTAGCCACATAATCTGCTCCCAATGTCATCGCATAATCTAAGAATGCCTTAAACTTGATTTCCTTATTACACATAACGTCTGGATTAGGTGTACGGCCTGCACGGTACTCTGCTAAGAAATACTCAAATACACGATCCCAGTACTCTTTTTCAAAGTTGACAGAGTAATAGGGGATACCAATCTGATCAGCTACTGCTGCTACATCTTTATAATCTTCGGTTGCTGTACACACACCAAACTCATCTGTGTCATCCCAGTTTTTCATGAAAACACCGATTACATCATAACCTTGCTCTTTTAAAAGTAAGGCTGTCACTGATGAATCAACGCCACCACTCATACCGACAACAACACGTGTTTTTGAATTATCAGTCATAGATAACTCCTCCCATCAAATAAAAATTAACATAGACTTGAAGGGTCTAGTTATTCAAATATCGATTTGAAGGTCGATTTTGAAGCGTAAAAGCACGCAAGCCTAATTATATCATGATTAAAGAATAATGCAAAAAGGTTACCACTAGGCAACCTTTTTTATACTTATTTTTGTGTAAAGCCACTGTAAACCTATTACTCCCAGAACTATTATTGGAATCACTAACGCTACAAATAGCCATCCTGGCTCCTGATAACTTAACACAAGTTTATTCTGTCCTTTTTGTGATGAAACGGTCGGTGTACCAATCGTTGACAAACTATAGTCATCCTTGTCTAGTTCTTTACCATTTAGTGTCAAGATAGAATCTTTATAAACAACTATTGGTAGATTCAGTTCCTCCCCTTCAGCAGCTGGCCAAGTTAATACAAGATAACCATCTTCTACTAGCTTTTCTGCCTTCTGATTCGTAACGATATTTTTATAATAAAGATCGTAAGTATTCTGCTCACCTATTTTCCCATAAATCGGTACGTAATCTGGTGTGGGTTTGACAACTAAATTTAAAAACTGTGACAAGTCACTGTCATTCATGGTAAGACTTATCGTCTGGTAATCTCCTTCAACGTAAGTATGTTTAACAATGGAAATAAGTTCACCATCTTGTGCCGCAGTTTTTACACGATCGGTAGTATCCATCATATTCTGAATAAGACCAACGCCCGCAAAGGCAAAGAGTAAAACAGCAATACTTTTTCGCCAGTTTACAAATCGCGTGACCGTTAACCCTGTAATTGCTAAAAGTAAAATAGTCGCAGGAACAAAAAATCTAAATGGAAATTGAATCAATTCAGCAAATGTATTTCCATTTTCTACTAGATACTGCCATGGAAAAAGACCTGTCGATAAGAAGAAAAAGATAAAATAAATAAAATGCAGTATTTTTTTCCATTTAGCAAATTTCTTCCAATTCAAAACAGCGTAAATAAACTGTAAAATGAGTAACACCATTAAGGAAATTGGGGTATATAGCCAGTATCTTGCCGTTCCATCTATCCCATTCTTACCTATTTCTCTATTTATAAATGGATCTAAAAGGTGATTAGTCCCTCTCAAATATAGGAGTACTAACCAGATATTGACAGTCAGTAAGAGGAACAGAATGACTGCTATAACGACTTGCACGAAGGTTTCCTTTTTCTTTGCGATAGGAGACTTTACAAAAGTGTAAAGATAAAAAGGAAGATACATCATCACTAGCATCAAAGCACTAAGTACGTGAACCTGAAAAATCAATGCCATAGATAAGGCAAGTCTAATTGGTTCTACTTTTTGATAAAAGACATAGTGAATTGCTGGAATAAAACAAAAAGGTAGTAAAGCTGCTCCCCAACTAGAGAACCCCTGACGCATCGTCCAGTATTGAATAGAGAATGTTGTCGCATAAAGTAAACCTAGTGACAAGGCAATTGTTGTCTTAACTTTACACTGCTTGAGCAAAGCATACATTGAGGACTCAGACAGTATATGTAGTAATACCCTTGACACAATCTGATAACGAAACCAAGTGCCACTTATTAAAACAAGCCCTCCTTGTAAATAGGCAAAAAAAGGACCGTAAAGAGCATTGACAATGCGGCCTGACTGTTGGAATCCATATAAAGATAAAAAGTAAGAAAGGTTACCATTTTTTAGTTGCATAGCAGCTTCATAGAATCTGTTATAGTGAAAGATGGAATCTGAACCTAAAATGACTTTTCTTGTAAATAGTTGTGGTGTAACCAATAACACAGCAAAAGCTATAATAATAAGAGAAACCCACAACTTTTCTCTTGATTTAAAAATTTGTTTCATTGCTATACCTTTCATTCCTATTATAACAAAAAGCTCTATAAAACATATTAACCACATCCAAATTAAAAAGCTGAGAGTATGCTCCCAACTTCTATTAATATTAGTAATTCCAAGCTGACAAACCTTGTGCGTTATAGGCATTCAAGGCTGATTGAATTTGATCCTCAACCGTTGCAGTAGAGCCCCATCCAGGCATTGTCTGAAAAAGACCTGATGCACCTGAACCATTTGCTGCAGTATGGTCACCATTTGACTCACGCGCAATAATTGACTCCCAAGTTGACTGAGGAACACCAGTAGCAGCTGCCATCTGTGCCGCTGCATAAGAACCAACTTCTCCTGCAGTGTTACCATTTGAGAGAACAACTGACCCACTACCACTTGCAGCAGCCGAAGGAGCTGTCCCAGTATTTTGAGTCGACGTAGTATCAGTACTCGTTGTAGCAGTGCTTGTAGTAGCAGTATCTGACTGAGACTTTTCAGCTGCTTCTACCGCTTCTCCTGTTGTTTCTGACTGAGGCTTACTTTCTTCAACCTTTTCTTTATTAGCCTTATTATCTTTACTTGAGCTAATTTCTGTTGATTTTACTAAATCTGCTGTCGATTCTGACGTTGTTGATGCTGTTGAAGGCGCTGGAGTAACAGAATCTGAAAATGCATTAACCAACCCTTTATTAATTAGTGTAGACAGTGATACTGCCAAAATGACAATAAAACTTGTTACAATTGCTACTGGTACCGCCAATGATTTCTTCGCTGCAAATTTAATACGGCGTCCCTTATAACTTTTTTTAAACATAAATCCCTCCTAGTTAATTCTAGTTACATTCATCATAACCTAGTAATATTACTGCCGATTATTTGTATTATGTCTAATGTTACAATTATTTATCAATTTAATAAAAAAATGCCAAAAATCTGGCATTTTTCCCTTATTTGTATGAGGTTTTACTAGTTTTCCTCATAAGTCAGTAATAATGATTTAGTACCAACCATTAGCATTCCAGAAAGCAAGAGCTGCAGTCCATGAACCATAACGGCTTGCTACATAATTATCTGCTACTTTCTCTTGATTTTCAGGAGACAAGTCTCCATTCAAATATGATGATGCTAATTGGTAACGTCCATAATATTGCCCATTTTGAGCTGTATAGCTACCGCTTGACTCACGTTGTGCAATTTCTTCTTTGGCAGCTGCCTCTGAAGAAGAAAGATTTGTATTGGTTGCTTGAGTATCTTCACTTTGTGTAGACTCTGTTGATTGTGTTGATTCAGCAGTTGCTTCTGTTGCTTCTGTTGTAACTGAAGGTTCTGTAGTTTCTTCAGTAGTTTCATTAATTGTTAAGTTTTGACCAATAGAAATCTTATTGGCATCTTGAATACTGTTTTTTGAAACGATTTCATCTACAGTCGTACCATTCTTCTTAGCAATAGCTGAAAGGGTATCGCCTTTTTGAACTGTGTAAGTTTCTGCATTAGCTAAGGCTGTTGCTCCAAGTGTTGCTACTGTAACAAGTCCAAAAAGACCTAATTTTTTAGTGTTAGATGTATTCTTTTTTTGCATGATGATGCTCCTTTATCTATTTATAGTCCAATCCATATTAGTCAAAGATATTAAGTTATTTTATTGTTTATGACTAATGGGTAAATCAACTGGCTTATTCTATATAGGGATTTTTCAATCCAGATTAAGCTGAAGAACTATAACCATGTATCTATGATACCTTGGAAATATAACATCCCCTTGTTAGGGATATTAAAAATATTACAAGTAGGTTGGGATTAGACGAAAAAAGAACGCCTACGTGGGCGTCCATCTAAAATTTCTAGGTCTTAAGACCTAGTTTTTATTTATCTCAACGAATTAACTCTTAAGATAAAAAAGCATTAATCCTAAAGCTAAAATAGCAATAATTGATAAGGTATCTCGACTATTCCATGAAAGTCGACGATATTTTGTTCGTCCTTCACCACCTTGATAGCCTCGTGCTTCCATAGCAATCGCCAGAGCATCTGCTCGTTTAAAGCTTGATGCAAACAAAGGAATTAAAATAGGTATTATTGACCGTACTTTCTGAATAATATTTCCTTCACCAAAGTCAACACCACGCGCCTTTTGAGCATTCATAATACGAGTCGTATCATCCATCAAAGTTGGTACAAAACGTAGACTCAAAGATAGCATTAAACCAATTTCATGTGCTGGCACTTTGAAAACAGTAAGTGGTTTTAAAAGTGATTCAACTGCATCAGATAAACTTAAAGGTGTTGTCGTTAGAGTAAGTAGGGTAGAAAAACTAATAATGAGGATAAATCTAAGAAATATCATCCAACCTTGATTTAAACCGACTTCCGTAATCTTTAAAAAGCCGATAGACCAAAGCACACTCCCTTTTGTATTGAAGAAAACTTGAAATAGGGTAGAAAATAAAATAATCCAAATCATTGGTTTAATTCCACCTAAAAAGAAACCAAGTTTTATTTTAGACAAGAAAACCAAGAAAAGTGTAAATAAAGTTATTACAGCATAAGTTAAGGGATTATTAGCCCAAAAGATAATAACAATATAAATCAGCATGGCTAATAATTTACTTCTAGGATCTAATCGGTGTATAAAAGAGTCCCCAACAATATAACGTCCAATAATTAACTTATCCATGCGACACCACCTCTACGAATTCCTCGATTGTAATAGGGAGAGTTTCAAATCGATAACCTTTTTCTTGTAGCTGTAGTGCAAACTCTGTAATTTTAGGAACACCTAATTGTTTTTCTTTAAGAAAAGTAACCTTTTGAAAAACATCTTTAGGAGCTCCCGAAAATACCAGTTGCCCTTTTTCCATAACATTCACAGCTGTCGCATAATCGGCAACATCATCCATCAAGTGAGTGACTAAAACAATCGTCATTCCAGAAAGATGTAACTCCTTAAAGAGAGACATCAATTCCTTCCGTCCCTGTGGGTCTAGACCGGCAGTCGGTTCATCCAGCACTAGAATATCTGGTTGCATAGCTAGAATCCCTGCAATGGCAACACGTCGCATTTGCCCTCCTGATAAATCAAAAGGATTCTGTCTATGAAATTCTTCCGGGAGTCCAACTAATTTTAGACTTTCAATAGCACGTTGTTCTGCTTCTTCCTTAGAAACTCCGAAATTTTGAGGTCCAAAGGCAACATCTTCTAAAACAGTCTCTGCAAATAACTGACTTTCTGGAAATTGAAAAACTAAACCTACATTCTTACGAATTGGTTTTATGTCCTTGTTCTTTGATTGACTGGTTATGATAGTATCATCAACTTGAACCTGACCACTAGTTGGTAAATAGAGGCCATTCAAGAGCTGCATAATAGTAGATTTACCACTTCCTGTATGTCCAATAAAGGCTGTATATGAACCATCTTTTATCGTCGTTGTCAATTCAAAAAGGGCACGCCCCTCAAAAGGAGTACCCGCTTGATAGATATAACTTACATTTTCGAGAGAGATTCCCATAATTGTTCTACCAATTCCTTTTCTGTCAGATAGTCTTCACACTCTATCAGACCTTTATTTCTTAGCTTTTGAGTTAATAATGCACTAAAAGGGATATCCAAACCTAAGTCAATTAACTCTGTGCCTCTACTAAATAGTTCACGAGGACTTGAAACAGACTCCACTTTACCTTTTTTCAAAACCAAAACACGGTCACTCAAAGCGACCTCATCTAGATCATGAGTAATTGATAAAACAGTCATTCCGTATTCTTTACGAATAGCTTTAATAGATTGAATCAATTCCTGGCGACCTTCTGGGTCCAGCATGCTAGTTGCCTCATCCAAAATCAAAATTGATGGTCTCATAGCTACAATACCTGCGATAGCCACACGTTGTTTTTGACCTCCAGATAATCTAGCTGGCTCTCTATCCTTAAATTCTGACATTCCTACAAATTCCAGAGCCTCTTGAACTCTTGAAGCCATTTCTTCATAGGGAACACCTTTATTTTCAAGACCAAAAGCAACATCGTCTTCAACAGTCGCCCCAACAAATTGATTATCTGGATTTTGAAAGACCATGCCAATCTTATCACGAATATCCCAGACATTCTCTTCTGTTAATTCTTGACCATCAACGATAATCTGCCCAGACTCTGCCACTAATAGTCCGTCAATAAGACGTGCTGTCGTGGATTTTCCAGAACCATTATGCCCTACAATGGATAGCCACTCCCCACGTTTCACGTGAAACGATACATCATCAAGAATATAGGATGGTTGATCTTGATGATATTTAAATTTTAAATTTTTTATTTCAATCATTTGTTTATCGTACTACTTGAAAGTATCCTTAAATAAGAAACCTGCACCTTTGAAATAATCATAGCCTGAGTAAATTGTAAAGAACAAAGCGATATAAAGCATAATTGTTCCAATAAAATGCAAATGACACAATAATAGAATGATAGATAACATCTGAGTCACTGTCTTAATCTTACCAGGCATAGCTGCAGCGAGAACTGTACCACCGTTTTCCACTAATAAAAGACGAAGACCTGTGACTGCAAGCTCACGACAGATAATAACTGAAACCACCCAGGCTGGCGCTTGATCAATACCGACTAACATAATAAATGCTGACATCACTAGCATCTTATCTGCCAATGGATCTGCAAATTTCCCGAAATTAGTAACAACATGCCATTTTCGTGCCAAATAGCCATCTAAATAATCTGTAATACTGGCAATAGCAAAGACAACCGCCGCAGCAATATGCATAACATTACTTGACGCAAGTGATGTCATCAGTAAAAAGATAGGAATCAAAACAATTCTAGCAAGTGTCAATAAATTAGGTAAATTTTCTTTTTTAAACATTTCTTCTCGATTCTATTGGATTCTTAATGTGAGGTAGCTAGGTGTATTTTTATCTAATTGAGATAAATCAAGTGACTCCCCATTTACCTTTAGAGTTACTTTTGAAGATTGAGCAATAATAATTTGAGTTGGTTTCGTTTTATCAGAAAAATCTAAAGAGTATTTTGAATTTTTCGTTTTTGAAAGGAGGTAACTCTCTGAATTATCTACTGAAAACCAGGTGTCATCATTATTTTCTGATAACTCTACATCTAAAACTACTGAAGAATTTACATTGGAGAAATCAACCATTAGCTGATTTCCTTGAGTTGTCGTTGTTACATTTGCCCCCGAAACGGTAACCTCAGAAATGCTTCGTGACGATTTAGCCTTACTAGCCGTTGATAGATGATTAACTGTAGAGATAGTATTCGGTTTTATCACCTGAGGTTGATTAGAAAGATGTCTAATAATAATATAACCTACTGAACAAATGATAAGTAACGAAACCGCACTAAGAATTAGTAAAGGTAGATAGTTAGACTTTCTTTTTTCTTCACGTTTATGCTTTAAAAAGCGTGACATAGGTGCTTTGGTAGCTATGCTTTCTTCCTTACGTTCAACTGGTTTCTTTTCTTTTTTTAGTTTTTGCTCGCTCTGTCTCTGCTCCTCAAACAGACGCTTTCCATCTAAACCAACCGAAGTGGCATACTTTTCAAGCGCTTCTTGCTGAATGTCCTCTGGCAAAGCTTTAAGTTGATCCATTTCCATAGCCAGAAGAAACTGAGCTTCTACTCCAGAAATTTTTTCTACATCATATAAACTTAATTCTTTCTTTATACGTGCTGCACGTAATTGCTCACCTAGAGAGTGTAACTTCATTTTTCCCCTTTCTAATATTCTTCTTTGTTTTCGTGTCTCTATTATAGCAAATAATCACTTATTTAGGGAAGACAACAAAATCGGTAATCTCTATATTTGAGAGATAATGATTCAAAAAATCCTTCAAATCCTTGGAAGTAATGCTCATCAGTTCCTGACCAAAATCAAAGTATGTTTTATCATTCTCAAAATAAGCTAAATACTGACTTCCTAAATTCTGGATATTGTCTAGACTACGTAAAAATTCACCATAGAAAGCTTTCTTTTGCAAATCCAATGCCTCATCCGTCAACAGTCTTTTTTTATCTGCCGACGTCATCACTTGACGAATTAAGCTTGACATACGGATAGGTTCTGCAGTGTCCATAGTCATAATGACAAATGAATATCGATTAGATACCTCATATTCAATTGATACAGACTCGTCTATTTTTCCTTCAGCATACCAATTTTGATAATAAGGAGACGTCCAGCCAAACAGTAAATTAAACAACAACTGTACCAGTATGTTTTCTCTCATACGATTATCAGTAAAAGGAACACTCTTAAAACCAATGGCTAGCTTTGAGATGAAAATCTCCATTTGAAGACTATCTAATTTTTGGATATCTGACTCAATGGGGTTCTTTTCTTTTTCAACTATTCTCTCAGGTAGTGTAAACCCGCTTTGTTTTTCATTGACAAAAGTGTAAACATCTTCAACATCAAAATCACCTACCAAGACGAGATGACAGTTTGCTGGCCTGTAAAAGCAGTCAAAATTATCTTTCAAGTCATTTACAGTAATTTTTTCAATACTATCAACACTTCCAGCAATGTCTTGTTCTAATATAGTATTAGGATACAAACTTTGCAAACAACCCAGATATACTCTATAATCAGGATCATCCTGATACATATTTATTTCTTGTTCAATAATTCTTTTTTCATGATTGACAGCATCTTCAGAACTTGTAAACTTTGATGTAAACTTTAATAAAAGTTCTAAAGACTCCTCAAAGTGGTCAAGGGTAGAGAAATAATATGTTGTCTTATCCAAGGTTGTAAAAGCATTGACATCAGCTCCAAGCTTGACAAAATCCAATGTCACATCCCTTCCCTGTTCATCCTCAAATAGCTTGTGTTCTAGAAAATGAGCAATACCTGCAGGGTAAGATTGTAACTCACCATCAATATAAAAGTGATTATCTAGCGCCCCAAAATTCGTTGACAGAAAGGCGGCTTTTTCTAAAAATCCTTTTTTCTTAATAATTGATAAAGACATACCATTATCTAAAATTGCTGAATAAACTTCTTCATCAATTTTTTGATAATAACGTTTCTTCAAAGCAGCCATTCTAAGACACTCCTTCTAAAAAGAACAAACTCTGTAGCTTAACTTGACGCGCTACACGGCAAACATCTTTTTTAGTAACCTTCTCAATCTCATCTAACCAATTCTCTAATGAAAGACTTTTATCGCCAAAAATCACCTTATTAAAACGTTGTTCCACCAATGTTAAGGCATGATCTTCAGAGAGTAGGGCATTCATTCGTATGATTTTTTTGGTTTGATTCAGGAGAGAACTTGAAAAACGTCCTAATTTAATGTAATTCAATTCTCTACTAATTCCTCGCATAGCCTGATTTCTATTAGATTTTTCAATTCCAGCGTAAACTTCTAGTAAACCTGTAAAGACATCAAATTGACTACTAATTGAATAAGCCAATCCTTCCTTTTCTCGAAGCGTTGTAAATAAAGCAGAGTGGGCAAATTCACCAAACATGGCATTGAATACAATTAAAGCAAAGTAATCTTTATCTCCATATTGACATGAAAATTGGTACCCTAATTGTAAAATAGATTGACTACTCTGTCTAGGTTCTATCTTTTCTTTCACCACATTGACATAAGGTTGACTATAGCTAAACTGTAAATCAACTTGACGTCCCTCCAAAGGAAAACGATGTAAACCTTGGAGTACTTGATAATCATCAAATTCTCCAACCATAAAGATATCAATACGATCTCTTGTCAACATACTTTGAAATTCTTGATAAGCTGTAAACGAAGTCTCGGCTTCAACAAGTTCTGCTTGACCATATTTGGGAACTTTCAAGCCCTCATTTACAAAATAAAGCTCTCTTCCCTTAACTTCACTGTAATAGTAATTATTCTCTGTGTCAACATCAAGGTAGGTCTTTAAATTTTGTTTCTCTATATCAAATACTTTATTTTGGTATTGAGCTACTCTTGACAGTGGCTTGTAAAGACACTCTTTCAAAAATCCTAGAACTTCCCAAAATAATCCATTATTCTTAGGGATAAAGGCATCTTTCAGGTATGTCAACTCTATGTCAACACTATGTGTCAAGCCTTTAGTTAACACTCTAGTTGACAACTGTGTTCCATAAAGAGAAGCTAATCTCTCTTTAAAAGACTGTACTGTTGGATACGTCTGATTGGCTGTAGCCAACATTTGTGAAACCAGAGCTCGTTTAGCAATTGTCTGTTTATTCAAAGAACCTGTCATTCTAAAAACAATACGATTAGTTTTATATTTTTGTGTTGGAATGAAGTGTACATAGACACCATCAGCAATTTTCATTGATAACCTCTAAAAAGTTTATGCTTCCAATTATACCATTTTTATGCTATCTTATCTCAAGAGAAAGTTGAGGTACTATGGAATATAAATTATTTGATGAATACATCACACTGCAGGCACTTTTAAAAGAATTAAGTATCATTCATAGTGGCGGAGCTATTAAAGGTTTTTTAGCTAACAATACCGTTTTATTCAATGGTGAAGATGAAAAACGTCGTGGAAAAAAACTTCGTTATGGAGATGTTATTACCATTCCGTCTGAGAAACTTGAAATAACGATTGTAGCTCCTACAACAAATGAAATTGAAGAGCATCAAAAAGAAGTCGCTGAAAAAGCACGTGTTGCTGCCATTGTTAAAAAAATGAATCAGGATAATAAAAAGAAACAAAAGGCACATCCGTCAAAAGAAGGCAATAAAACTAAACGAAAACCCGTTCGTTTCCCAGGAACCTAACTATGTGGCTCGAAAATATTGATATTCAACACTTTAGAAATTATACTGAAGCCTCTGTGAGCTTCTCACCTCATCTCAATATTTTTCTTGGTCGCAATGCTCAAGGGAAAACAAATATTCTTGAGGCCATCTATTTTCTAGCATTGACACGTAGTCATCGGACCCGTTCAGATAAGGAACTGATTCAATTTCAGCAATATACTCTCAAACTGAACGGCATCGTGCATCGTCATAGTGGAAAGCTACCTCTGGAAATCAGTTTATCTAATAAAGGCCGCATAACAAAGGTCAACCACCTCAAACAAGCTAAATTATCCGATTATATCGGTCACATGACAGTGGTACTCTTTGCTCCTGAGGATTTACAACTTGTAAAGGGATCTCCAAGCCTAAGACGTAAATTTATAGATATTGATTTAGGACAGATTAAGCCTGTTTACCTTTCAGACCTATCAAGTTATAATCATGTACTCAAGCAACGTAATGCTTATCTCAAATCTACTGACAATGTAGACATTAATTTTCTCTCAGTGTTAGATGAACAGCTTTCCGATTTTGGAGCACGCGTTATCGAACATAGACTAGAATTTATCAAGCAATTAGAGGAAGAGGCAGATAGACATCATAGTAATCTCTCAAATCAGATAGAGCGCCTTAAAATCTCCTACGAATCTAATATACCATTCGGGAATAACAAAGTTATTCGTGAATCATTTTTAACCACGTTAAAGCAAAATCACAAAAGGGATATCTTCAAAAAGAACACTGGTGTTGGTCCACATAGGGATGATTTGACATTTTACATTAATGACATGAACGCATCTTTCGGCAGTCAGGGGCAACAACGTAGTCTCATTCTTTCTTTAAAAATGGCTGAGATTGCTCTGATAAAAAAAGTAACAGGTGAATTTCCAATTCTTCTCCTCGATGATGTCATGAGTGAGCTTGACAATCACCGTCAACTCAAACTGTTAGAAAGTATTGACGAAGAGGTTCAAACCTTCATGACGACAACTTCACTTGATCATCTGAGTAAGCTACCACCCGATTTAAAGACCTTCTTAGTCAAGAATGGTATTATTTGTGAAAAACAAGTCGATTAAGCGACTTGTTTTTCTGTTTTTTGTGCTTTACATATATGACAAGTGATGTTAAAAAGAGTGTAAATGAAAACTCACCCAAACCCTTTGTTAACAATTTTGTTTGTGTAAATATATTGTAAACCTACTGTAAAAATTAATGTAAAGAAAAAGTACTTACCTGAAGTAAGTACTTTTATGTTTTTTTAATGAGCTGAGTAGTTAGGCGCCTCGTTTGTAATTTGAACATCGTGAGGGTGACTTTCAATAAGTCCTGCACCTGACATTTCAACAAACTGAGCTTTGTCATGTAAAGCCTGGATATCTTCTGCACCTGTATAACCCATACCTGCACGGATACCGCCAATCAATTGGAATACGATATCAGCAGCAGAACCTTTATAAGCTACACGGCCTTCAATTCCTTCTGGAACAAGTTTATTCGCTTCATTAACTGCACCTTGGAAGTAACGATCGCTTGATCCCTTCTTCATCGCTGCAATTGATCCCATACCACGGTAAGATTTGTATTTACGACCTTGGAAAATCTCAGTTTCACCTGGTGCTTCATCAGTACCAGCAAACATAGAACCAAGCATTACAGCATTACCACCTGCTGCAAGAGCTTTTACAATATCACCTGAGTATTTGATACCGCCATCAGCAATGATTGTTTTTCCGTATTCACGCGCAACACTAGCTGCATCGTAAATAGCAGTGACTTGAGGAACACCTACACCCGCAACCACACGTGTTGTACAAATAGAACCTGGTCCGATACCTACTTTAACAACATCGACACCTGCTTCATAAAGTGCACGCGCACCTTCAGCTGTTGCGATATTTCCTGCAATCAAAGTACGGTCTGGGAAGTGGGCACGAATTTCAGCAATTTTACGAAGAACACCTGCTGAATGACCATGTGCAGTATCAATGACAATAGCATCTGCGCCTGCTTCAAAAAGAGCTTCTGCACGTTCAAAGGTATCAGAAGTAACACCTACAGCACCTGCTACCAAAAGACGACCGAACTCATCCTTAGCTGCATTAGGAAACTCGATAACTTTTTCGATATCCTTAATAGTAATAAGTCCTGACAAACGACCTTCTTCATCAACTAGAGGTAGCTTTTCAATACGATGCTCATGAAGAATACTTTCAGCCGTTTCAAGATCTGTTTCAACTGGAGCAGTGACCAATTTCTCAGAAGTCATGTGTTCTGAAATTGGAGTATCGTAATTAGAGATAAAACGCATATCACGGTTTGTGATAATACCAACCAATTTACGATTTTCAAGTGTCTCAACAATCGGAACCCCTGAGATACGGTAACGTTGCATCAACTCTTCAGCTTCAGCAACTTTATTTTCAGGCGTTAGGAAGAATGGATCAATGATGACACCATTTTCAGAGCGCTTTACTTTTCGAACTTCTTCAGCTTGTTCCGCAATAGACATGTTTTTGTGAATGACACCCAAACCACCTGCACGAGCAATTGAGATAGCCATCTTACTATCTGTGACCGTATCCATGGCTGCAGTGATAATTGGGATATTTAATGTCAAATTTTTAGCCAATTTCGTCTTCAAGTTGACGTTGTTTGGTAGAACATGACTTTCCGCAGGAATAAGCAATACGTCATCAAAAGTGTAACCTTTTTTCAAGAATTTAGTGTCCCAATTTGACATTATAATCGTCCTCTTTTCTCAAAGTTTTGAGGTACAAAAACCCCAGCCTATTTTTTAATTGTTAATATCATATCATGCTAAAATGATTTGTCAACAGATTTCGCATAAGATTCTAAGAAAACCTTTTTCCAAATAAAAATAGGGCTCCAGATTATCTTGAGTCCCTACTTTTTATTTCTTAGAAATACTTAATTCCCATCGCTTCTTTTACTTCTGCCAATGTTTGTCCAGCAACTTCACGCGCTGCTTGACTACCTTTTTCAAGCATACGGAAAACTTCTCCCATATCCTTGGCATATTCTAAACGACGTTCACGAATTGGAGCTAACTCACGTTCTAAGATTTCTAGAAGATAACGTTTTGTCTTCACATCTCCTAAACCACCTCGTTGATAATGTTCTTTCATTTCAGCAATTGTAGTAGCATCCTCTTCGCGACCAAAGATATCAAGATAATGGAAAACCATATTACCTTCAATTTGGCCTGGATCTTCCACACGAATATGATTTGGATCCGTATACATGCTCATGACTTTTTTACGAACAGCGTCCTCATCATCTGAAAGGAAGATACCATTACCTAAGGATTTTGACATCTTAGCATTTCCGTCTAGACCTGGAAGGCGTCCTGCAGCTTCATTTTTAGGGTAGATTCCCTCTGGCTCAACCAAAATATCACAATGATAAGTATGATTGAAGCTACGTGCAATTTCACGTGTCTGCTCAATCATTGGCTTTTGGTCATTACCTACAGGAACATAATTTGCTTTAAAGGCCGTGATATCAGCTGCCTGAGAAATTGGATAAACTAAAAAGCCTGTTGGAATAGATTCTCCGAAGCCTTTTTGAGCAATTTCCGTCTTAACCGTTGGGTTACGCTCTAAACGTGCCAATGAAACTAGGTTCATGTAATACATAGTCAACTCAGCCAACTCAGGAATCTGACTTTGAATAAAAATAGTCGACTTCGTTGGATCCAAACCTACAGAGAGATAATCTAAAGCAACATTCCCAATTGATTCTTTGATAATCTCTGACTCTTTGGCGTGATCCGTAAGGGCTTGCTGATCAGCTAAAAAGACAAACATGTTATATTTATCTTCGTTTTGTAAAAGGACACGATTTTTTAAACTACCAACATAGTGTCCTAGATGAAGTTTCCCTGTTGGACGGTCTCCCGTCAAAATAATAGGTTTCGTCATATAATTACCTCTCTAATACAAAAAAAATCCCCACGCAAAAACATGCGTGAGGGCGTTAATCACTTTTGATACGCGGTACCACCTCAGTTGATAACTCTTTCTGAAGCTATCATCTCAAACCTTCTCAACAAAGAAGTTGCACGATAAGGGGTGCCAAACCTAACGTTTATGTGTTCACGTTAACCGTCAATTCTCTTCAGCCCATTCATTCCACCTTCATACTGGTTTTCAGCAACCACCAGCTCTCTATAAAAAAGGAAAGAATTACTCTTCTGATGACTATTATTCTACATTGTTTTATCTATTCTTGTCAAGATTATGTTTCTAGTTTCACGTGAAACACAACCTTAGATACAACCAAAATAGTCAATACTTGACGGAAACTTAAAAAGACTTGATAATAAGAATATCATTTCTAGGAGATAATATATGAAACGTCGAATAATAGATATACTTTTAGTTACAATCGGTTCTTTTATAGCTTCGGTTGGCTATAACTCACTTTTAGTTAAGAATAATATTGCCTCGGGTGGTGTCGGAGGGCTAGCCATTAGTTTAAACGCCCTTTTTGGTTGGAACAATGCTAACTTCGTCTTAGCAACCACCATCCCTTTGTTAATTTTATGTTGGTGCTTTCTTGGTCGCGAAGTTCTCCTAAAAACCTTCTATGGATCTCTTATCTTCCCAACTTTTATTAAATTAACCGAGGGCTTACCTACACTCACCAAACAACCTTTGTTGGCTGCTATTTTTGGTGGGATTGTATTAGGGTTAGGACTAGGAATAGTCTTTTACGGAAATTCCTCAACTGGGGGAACTGGAATTATCACACAAATTCTCCACAAGTATACGCCACTCCCACTAGGAATGGTACTACTTATTGTTGATGGAATCATTGTCGCAATCAGTGCTATTGCCTTTCCACCTGATACTGTTATGTACTCCATTCTCTCACTTGGAGTTGTTTCTCTTACAATTGATAAAATGATGGTCGGACTCAATTCATCACGAAATCTTCTAATCATTTCGCAAAATAGTGAACAAATCCTAAACTACATCACTAGAGTGGCTGATCGAGGAGCAACAAAAATTCCAGTTCTTGGTGGACATACTGGACATGCACAAAATATGATTATGACTACCTTGTCAACTCATGAGGTTCCGAAAGTTCAAGAAGAAATCCAAAAAATAGATGAAACCGCCTTTATCGTCATTGTTCCTGCTTCTACAGTTATGGGACGTGGATTTAGCCTCCAAAAAGATTACCAAAAAGTTCCAAATGACTTTATTAATCCCTTATAAAATCGATTGAAATAAAGTCTAATTTCTCGTAAAATAGTAGTTAAGAATAAAAATAAAGGATATTATATGCTTACTGTATCGGATGTATCGCTTCGTTTTAGCGATCGTAAACTTTTTGATGATGTTAATATTGCCTTCACGCCAGGTAATACTTACGGTCTTATCGGTGCCAATGGTGCTGGTAAATCTACTTTTTTGAAAATTTTAGCTGGTGATATCGAACCAACAACAGGACATATCTCTCTTGGTCCTGATGAGCGTCTTTCTGTTCTTCGTCAGAACCACTTTGACTATGAAGATGAACGCGTCATTGATGTTGTTATCATGGGGAATGAACGCCTCTACGATATTATGAAAGAAAAAGATGCCATCTACATGAAGGAAGATTTTTCAGATGAAGATGGTGTCCGTGCTGCTGAATTAGAAGGTCTATTTGCTGAATTAGGTGGTTGGGAAGCTGAAAGTGAAGCCTCACAATTACTTCAGAACCTAAATATCTCAGAAGACCTTCACTATCAAAACATGAGTGAATTGGCTAATGGTGACAAGGTGAAGGTGCTCCTTGCAAAAGCGCTTTTTGGTAAACCTGATGTACTTCTTCTTGACGAACCTACCAACGGTCTTGATATCCAGTCAATCTCTTGGCTTGAAGATTTCTTGATTGATTTTGAAAATACGGTCATTGTCGTATCCCATGACCGTCATTTCTTGAATAAGGTATGTACGCATATGGCCGACCTTGACTTTGGTAAAATCAAACTCTATGTCGGTAACTATGACTTCTGGAAACAATCTTCAGAATTGGCTGCACGCTTGCAGGCTGACCGTAATGCAAAAGCAGAAGAAAAAATCAAAGAACTTCAAGAATTCGTTGCACGTTTCTCTGCCAACGCTTCAAAATCTAAACAAGCGACTTCTCGTAAGAAAATGCTTGATAAAATTGAACTAGAAGAAATCGTCCCATCAAGTCGTAAATACCCATTCATCAATTTTAAAGCAGAGCGTGAAATCGGTAATGACCTTCTAACAGTTGAAAATCTCACTGTTAAGATGGATGGTGAGACTATTCTTGATAACATTAGTTTCATCTTGCGACCAGGAGATAAGACTGCCATCATCGGTCAAAACGATATTCAAACAACTGCATTGATTCGTGCTCTTGCCGATGATATTGACTACGAAGGTACAATCAAATGGGGTGTTACTACTAGCCGCTCTTACCTTCCAAAAGATAATTCTAAAGACTTTGCATCCGGTGAATCAATTCTCGAATGGCTCCGTCAATTTGCCGAAAAAGGTGAAGATGATGATACCTTCTTGCGTGGATTCCTTGGACGTATGCTCTTCTCAGGAGATGAGGTTAATAAATCTGTTAGTGTTCTCTCAGGGGGAGAAAAGGTACGTGTCATGCTTTCTAAGCTCATGCTTTTGAAATCTAACGTCCTTCTTCTAGATGATCCTACTAATCACTTGGATTTGGAATCAATCTCAAGTCTGAATGATGGTGTCCGTGACTTCAAAGAGTCTGTTATCTTTGCCAGTCATGACCATGAATTTATCCAAACAATAGCGAACCACATCGTAGTCGTTTCTAAAAATGGGGTTATTGACCGTATTGATGAAACTTATGATGAATTCCTTGAAAATGAAGAAGTGCAAGCTAAAGTCAAAGCACTATGGGCTGATTAAACTATAAAAAGATGCAGGTTGGGATATCCCAACCTGTCTTAGTATCATTATGACAAATAAAAAATACCATACGACTTTATTATTTTATCTGGCTGCCTTTTTCTTGCCAGTACTAATCATGATAGGTGTGCTGTATAGCCAAAAAATCTATCCTGGTAGTGAGCGGACTATTTTAACAAGTGATGGTTTTCATCAGTATGTGATTTTTGCAACTGGACTTAGGAATATACTTCATGGAGATGGAAGCCTCTTTTACACCTTTACAAGTGGGCTAGGTCTTAATTTCTATGCTCTAACAAGCTATTACTTAGGTTCCTTCTTGTCTCCACTTTACTATTTCTTTACTGTCAACCAAATGGCCGATGCTTTTTATTATATAACACTGCTTAAGTTTGGTCTTATTGGGCTCTCAGGAGCTTTTAGCTTTAAGCGTCTCTTTACAAAAGTGTCAAGAAGTTTCATCCTATGTCTTTCTACAGGATTTGCTTTGATGAGCTTTGCTACCAGTCAGTTAGAAATTAACACCTGGCTAGATGCCTTTATTCTAGCACCTCTAATCATATTAGGTTTACACCTCTTACTAAGATTCAATAGACGGGGCTTATACTTTTTTAGTCTAACCTGCCTTTTTATCCAAAACTACTATTTTGGATATATGATGGCGATTTTCCTAACCCTTTACACCATAGTACAATTGATAACTATCAAGGGGTGGAAGAGTAAGATTCTTCATTTCATAGACTTTGGAATTGTTTCTATACTTGCTGGTTTAAGTAGTGCTGTCATGTTACTGCCTACACTACTTGACTTGACCACACATGGTGAAAAGTTTACAGGGGCGTCAAGTTTGTTGACAGATTCCACCTATTATTTTGACTTCTTTGCGAAAAATCTCGTTGGAGTTTACGATACTACTAAATTTGGATCAATACCTATGATCTATGTGGGAATCTTACCTTTGATTCTTTTTCTACTTTTATTTATTAGTAGGGAAGTCAAGCTATCATTACGTATAGGTTATCTCCTATTAGTAGCTTTCTTTATCGCTAGCTTCTACTTACAGCCTCTTGATTTGTTTTGGCAAGGAATGCATGCACCCAACATGTTTCTCCATCGCTATTCTTGGCTCCTATCTCTCCTAATTGTTCTTTTGGCAGGAGAAACACTCAACCGAATTAAAAACTTTTCTTTTAAAAGACTCCTCCTATCTTTCTTAGGATTGAGTACCGCTTACTTACTAACTTGGATTTTCCAATCTCACTATAGCTTCATTGAATCAGTCTCCTGGCTATTAAGCCTAGCATTTCTTCTAGCCTATGCCATTCTATTTATTAGCTATTTTAGACAGCAAATTCCTGGGAGTGTTTTTCGCTGTTTCACCTTCTTATTCTGCATTTTTGAGCTTGCATTAAGTACTTACTATGTTGTTGGAGCTCTGGGAAATGAGTGGGTATTCCCAACTCGTGAAGGCTACCTACGAAATATGTCTGCCATTACAAAACTAGTTTCAGATACTAAGCAAGCGAATAAGACTTTTTACCGTACTGAAAGGTTAGAGGCTCAAACTGGTAACGACAGTATGAAATTTAACTATAATGGTATTTCTCAGTTTTCATCCATTCGAAATACTGCTTCAAGCTCAACACTCGATAGGTTAGGCTTCAAATCTGAAGGGACTAATTTAAACCTACGTTACCAAAATAACACCATTATCGCTGATAGTCTCTTCGGAATAAAATATAATTTATCGAACTTTGACCTTAATAAGTATGGTTTTAATCACGTAACTTCTGAGAAAACAATGGGACTTTATCAAAATAATAATGCAAGCCAGCTTGCTATCTTAACTGATAGCATTTACAATAATATTGACTTCACTGTCAATACGCTTGACAATCAAACTAGCTTGCTGAATACTCTCTCTGGACTTAACTTAACCTATTTTAAACGAGCTCCATCTCAACTGTTTGATAAGGATGCTAGATCTTTGAATCAGCGCGTGGCTAAAAACGTTAGCAACTCGAATAAAGATTTTGTAACAATCACCTATCAAGTTATTGCTCCACCACATAGTCAACTCTATGTTAGTATTCCTAATATTTCTTGGTCTGATGACAATAACCACACTCTGTCAATTACTGTAAACGGTGTGACAAAGAATCAAGTTACTGACAATACCTTTGATTTCTTTGACCTTGGCTACTTTGAAACAGAATCAATGGTTACCATCAAACTTAGTTTCCCTGGCAATAAAGCAATATCCTTTGATAATCCTAGTTTTTATGCCCTTGATACTCAAAACTATCAGATAGCTATGAATACTATTAATGAACGTGATAGCAAGGTTACTACGTCAAAAAATAAAGTGTTCGTTGATTATAGCAGTAAAACGAATGCGTCACTATTCTTTACCATTCCATATGATAAGGGATGGACAGCGACCATAAATCATAAAAAAGTTAAGATTCAACGAGCTCAAAAGGGGTTCATGAAAGTCGATGTCCCTAGTGGAAAAGGAAAAGTTGTTCTAACCTTTATTCCCTATGGACTTAAGACAGGTTCATTGATTAGTCTATTGGCAAGTATCATATTTTGTTGCTACGCTTACTTCATCAGAAAAACAACTATTATTCAAAAAAGCTGATTATCTTAAATTAAATAGGTCTGGAACAAGTGTTCCAGACCTATTTAACTTTGGGTACAAAAAAACTCAAGCTATACAACTTGAGGTGTCTTATCACTCCGCCAGTAGGACTCGAACCTACGACATCATGATTAACAGTCATGCGCTACTACCAACTGAGCTATGGCGGATAAAACTGCTAAGTAGCAAAAATAGTCCGTACGGGATTCGAACCCGTGTTACCGCCGTGAAAAGGCGGTGTCTTAACCCCTTGACCAACGGACCAAGTTCTGAGATTTTTATCTCGTTAATACTCTTATTATTATATCAGAGTATTCGATTTTGTCTATACTTTTTTTCAAAAAAAATATTAAATTTTGCTAAATTTATTCGAATTTTACCTTAGTTTTTATCTTGCTTTTACAAAGTATTGACATGTTGCTATATATTTTGTAAACTAATAGAGTTATTGGTCCCATAGCTCAGCTGGATAGAGCATTCGCCTTCTAAGCGAACGGTCGCAGGTTCGAATCCTGCTGGGATCAGATAAAAAACGCAATCTAGAATTTCTAGTTGCGTTTTTCTTTTGCCTCGATAAATAAGAAATAATTTAAAACAAACAAGGGAAGCAAAGTCGTATATAGGCTGTATTCATGTAAATATTGAGCAAACCAAGTTGAGGCTGCGACTCCTACCATGAATGTAAAGATGATAATAGTTGTATAAGAAGCTTGTTTAAGCGCTTTGGCATCACCCTCGTCAATAGCCCTAGCAATGGTTAAAGAAGTATTAGTAATATTACCAGTCATCATAAAGGAAGCATAATTTACACCTCTGACTCGCTTAAAAATACCTACTTGAAGAGAGGCGAAGAATGCCAAGCCTGCAATCGTAATAGTAGAATCAACGTATGGTGTAATAATTGCAAGAATAGTCATCAAGAGAAGGGCAAGTCTAATCGCTTGCAAATGCCATCCCCACTTATGGTTAATGAGCCACTTCTTAACAAAAAAAACAAAAAACTGACCTAAAACAAAGAAAAAGATAGGTATTACATAGCTAAAAGCTCTTGCAATATGCCCCTCAACAAGGTGAATGACCAAATAGAGGAGATTGCCTGTCTGGATACTTGCAAATCGACCGTCTTGAGTATTGTAAGTATAGGCATCAATGAAGCCTCCTATATAACTAACTAGAGTTGCTACTCGTAATCCTTCAAAAACACGATAGGAGCGTTTTTTCATTCTGAACATGTCTGTTTCCTTTTTTCTACTTATGATAAGGACTTCCCTGCTGAATCATGAATGCACGATAAATTTGTTCTACTAATACAAGGCGCATAAGCTGATGAGGGAATGTTAAGAGACCAAAACTCATCAATCGATTAGCTCTCTTTTTTACTGTTGGAGAGAGTCCCAAACTGCCCCCTATAATAAAAGTAATATCTGAATAGCCTCTAAGGGTCACTTGCTCTAACTCTTTAGCAAATTGTTCCGAGGGAAATTGTTTTCCTTCAATAGCTAAGGCAATGACATAATCACGATCACCTACTTTAGCCAAGATACGCTGTCCTTCTTTGTCTAGGATAGCTTTATTTTCAGCTTCACTTGCATTATCTGGCGTCTTTTCATCCGTTAATTCTATAGATTCAAATTTTGTGAAGCGTCCTAGTCGTTTGACAAACTCCGCAATGCCATCTTTCAAATATTTTTCTTTCAGTTTTCCAACGGTAATCAATTTAACTTTCATAGGCTTATTATAGCACATATCCACAATCTTTTAACACCTTATCCACACCTTTTTCGTGTCAAGCATCTATAGTTATCCTTATAAAATCGCTTTTTATCTACACTTTTTGAAACTTATCCACAGACTGTTGATAACTGTTTTTTAAAATCACTTTATGATATAATTAAGCTTACTTTGATATGTTTATCAAAAAGGAGGACTAAACGTGAAAAAATTTAACTGGAAAAAAATAGTAGCGCCAATTGCAATGCTTGTTATTGGCTTACTAGGTGGTCTACTAGGTGCCTTTATCCTATTAACAGCAGCAGGGGTATCTTTTACCAATACAACAGATACAGGTGTTAAAACAGCTAAGACCGTATACAACAATACAACAGATACAACTAAGGCCGTTAAGAAAGTACAAAATGCCGTTGTTTCTGTCATCAATTACCAAGAAGGCTCATCTTCAGATTCCCTAAATGAACTTTATGGTCGTATTTTTGGTGGAGATGATAGTTCTGATTCTAGCCAAGACAAATCAAAAGATTCTGATGGATTGCAAGTCGCTGGTGAAGGTTCCGGTGTTATCTATAAAAAAGATGGGAAAGAGGCCTACATCGTAACCAACAACCACGTTGTTGATGGTGCTAAAAAACTTGAAATCATGCTTTCAGATGGATCAAAAATTACTGGTGAACTCGTTGGTAAAGATACTTACTCTGACCTAGCAGTTGTCAAAGTTTCTTCAGATAAAATAAAAACCGTCGCAGAATTTGCAGATTCAAACTCCCTCACAGTTGGTGAAAAGGCAATTGCTATCGGTAGCCCACTTGGTACCGAATACGCCAACTCAGTAACAGAGGGAATCGTATCTAGCCTTAGCCGTACCGTAACTATGCAAAACGACAATGGTGAAACTGTCTCAACAAATGCTATCCAAACAGATGCTGCCATTAACCCTGGTAACTCTGGTGGTGCCTTAGTCAATATTGAAGGACAAGTTATTGGTATTAACTCAAGTAAGATTTCATCAACGTCAGCAGTCGCTGGTAGTGCCGTTGAAGGTATGGGATTCGCCATTCCATCAAACGATGTTGTCGAAATCATTAATCAATTGGAAAAAGACGGTAAAGTTACACGCCCAGCCCTAGGAATCTCAATGGCCGATCTTAATAGCCTTTCTAGCAGTGCAACTTCTAAATTAGATTTACCAGATGAAGTTAAATCTGGAGTTGTTGTCGGTAGCGTTCAAAAAGGTATGCCAGCTGACGGTAAACTTCAAGAAAATGATGTTATTACTGAAATTGACGGTAAGGAAATCAGCTCAAAAACTGATATTCAAACCAATCTTTACAGCCATAGTATCGGAGATACAATCAAGGTAACCTTCTATCGTGGTAAAGAGAAGAAAACTGAAGAACTTAAATTAACAAAATCTACAGAAGACTTATCTGACTAAGTCATTGACAAATCTGTCAAAAGACCTTTACAATAATGTAAAGGTCTTTTTTGGAAAGGAATAACATGCAAGAACAACTCAAAGCTTTACCTATTAGTGAAATCTACCCAAATCCTTTTCAACCTCGTATAGAATTCTCTGATGAAGAATTAGCAGAACTGAGCCAATCAATCGCTGAAAATGGACTGATACAGCCAATCATTGTCCGAAAATCGGACATTATTGGTTATGAACTAATTGCTGGGGAAAGACGTTTACGTGCATGTAAACGTCTGGGAATGACAGAAATCCCTGCAGTCGTAAAGGAAGTCTCAGATCAAGAGAGTCGTAAACAAGCTATTATTGAAAATTTACAACGCTCGAATCTCAATCCTATTGAAGAAGCAAAGGCCTATCGTAGTTTAATTAATGAGTTAGCTTACAGTCACGAGGAACTGGCAAAAGCTATGGGGAAATCCAGGCCCTATATCAGTAACGCTCTCAGACTCCTCCAACTTCCCAAAGAGATACAGACAAGTATCGAAAATGGCAAACTGAGTCAAGGACATGCTAGAGCGCTTTTATCTGTTGAGGATACCCAAAAGCAATTAACTATCTATCATCAGGTGCTTACTGAAAAATGGTCCGTTCGTACTCTGGAAAAAAGACTTCAAGAACTTCCTAAAAAACAAAAATCAAAAAAAGATATTCACATAAAAGATAAAGAAAAAGAACTAGAAAAATCACTTGGTCTCCCCGTTACTCTTCGTTATCACAAAAATCACTCTGGAACTATTCAGATCCACTTTTCGACGGAAGAAGATTTTAACAGAATTATCAACAAGCTAATTTGACCTGTGAATTGATGAGAAAAGAGAAACAAACTTATCCACATCATAAAAATGTTGCCCTCCCTTTATTTTAGAGGGTTTCTTTTTTTATTCACAACTTGTGGATAACTCTTGTGCACAATGTGAATTGTCTTTTTTTAGCTGTGGATAACTCGAGAAACTTTTATCTTCTGACCTGTGGAAAACTTTTTTGTTTTATGATAGAATCAGAGAACAAGAATAAAGAAGGAGAATTGATGGAATGACCGAAAAAGAGCATTTTTTTTGGAATAAGCTCTTAGAGCTAGCCAAAGAGGAACTAACACAAGCCACTTTTGATTATTATGTCCTAGACACCAAGCTCATCAAAGTTCAAAATAACGTTGCTACAATTCTGCTTGAAGAAGTCAAAAAGCTATTCTGGGAAAAGAATATGCAATCTTTCATTTTGATGGCTGGTTTTGAAGCCTATAATAGTGAAATAAAAGTTGAGTACGTCTTTGACGAAGCGCTCATAAACGAGGCAAATTCAACTGTAGCAAATAATGACTTTGGTAATAAAAAGGAACAGCAGACCCCTGCTCTTCCTACATTGGACTCAGACTTAAATAGTAAGTATACCTTTGATAATTTTATCCAAGGGGATGAAAATCGTTGGTCAGTTGCTGCATCTTTAGCTGTAGCTGACTCACCAGGAGCTACTTATAACCCTCTATTTATTTACGGAGGACCTGGTCTCGGGAAAACTCACTTGCTCAATGCCATTGGAAACAAGGTCTTACATGATAATCCTCAAGCACGCATTAAATACATCACTGCAGAGAATTTTATTAATGAATTTGTTGTACATATCCGTTTAGATAAAATGGACGAACTAAAACTTAAATATCGTCATCTGGACGTTCTCTTAATTGACGATATTCAATCATTGGCTAAAAAATCAACGCAAGCCACTCAAGAGGAATTCTTCAATACTTTCAATGTCCTTCACAATAATAACAAACAAATTGTCCTGACCAGCGACCGTAATCCAGATCAATTGAACGAGATGGAAGAGCGTCTTGTCACGCGCTTTAAATGGGGGTTAACCGTCAATATCACACCACCTGACTTTGAAACGCGAGTGGCCATTCTTACTAATAAGATTATGGACTATGATTATCATTTTCCTCCTGAAACAATTGAGTATTTAGCTGGCCAATTTGATTCAAATGTCCGTGACTTGGAGGGGGCATTAAAAGATATTAGCTTAGTTGCCAATGTTCGCCAGTTAGATACTATCACAGTTGAGGTAGCTGCTGAAGCTATTCGCGCACGTAAAATGGATGGTCCTAAGTTAACTCTTATTCCAATTGAGGATATCCAAACTGAGGTAGGGAAATTTTATAATGTCACTGTAAAAGAAATTAAGGCAACTAAACGAACACAAAATATTGTCTTGGCACGTCAGGTAGCCATGTATCTTGCGCGTGAAATGACTGATAACTCCCTTCCAAAAATTGGAAAAGAATTTGGCGGAAGAGACCACTCAACTGTCTTACATGCATACAATAAAATCAAAAATATGATTGCCCAAGATGACAGTTTACGCATTGAAATTGATACCATCAAAAACAAGATAAAATGACACTTGTGGAAAACTATTAAAAATCATTCAAACTTTTCCACAGGCTGTGCACAAGTTCAAAGCCTTGATAAAACTATGTTTTGTAGACTTATGCACAGTGTCCACAAGACCTACTACTACTACTAAAATAATACTAATAAAAATAAAGGAGCATCATGATTCAATTTGCGATTAATAAAGCTTATTTCTTACAAGCACTTCATACGACTCGCCGTGCTATTTCTTCTAAAAATGCTATCCCAATTCTATCGACGATTAAAATCGAAGTTAACAGTGATGGTATCTATTTAACAGGATCAAACGGGCAAATCTCAATTGAAAATAGTATTTCAGTTTCGGAAGAAAATGCAGGTCTATTAATTACACAGCCAGGTAGTATTCTTTTGGAAGCAAACTTTTTCATTAATGTTGTCTCAAGCTTGCCTGATGTTACCCTTACTTTTGAAGAAATCGAACAATACCAAGTTTTACTAAAGAGTGGTAAATCAGAGATTACTTTAAAAGGGAAAGATGTTGAACAATATCCCCGTATTCAGGAAGTTGATAGCTTGACACCATTACTCATGGACACAAAAGTGTTAAAATCTATCATTGCTGAAACTTCATTCGCAGCAAGCACACAAGAAAGTCGTCCAATTTTAACCGGAGTTCACTTTGTTCTTTCAAATCATAAAGATCTCAAAGCTGTAGCAACTGACTCTCACCGAATGAGCCAACGTCAACTTGTTTTGGAGCATTCTGCAGATAACTTTGATGTCGTAATCCCAAGTCGCTCACTTAAAGAATTGTCGGCAGTTTTTAGCGATGATATTGAAAACTTAGAGGTCTTCTTCTCAGCAAATCAAATTCTATTCCGTAGTGAAACAATTTCTTTCTATACACGTTTACTTGAAGGAAATTATCCAGACACTAATCGTCTCTTGTCCGATTCATTTGAAACAGAAGTTGTTTTTGAGACAGCTAGCCTTCGTTCTGCTATGGAACGTTCATATTTGATTTCTAATGCTAGTCAAAGTGGTACCGTTAAACTCGAAATCATTAATGGTAGTGTCAGTGCCCATGTTAATTCGCCAGAAGTCGGAAAGGTGAATGAGGATATTGACGTGCAAGATGTTTCAGGTAGTGATTTGGTCATTAGTTTCAATCCAACCTACCTAATAGATGCTTTGAAAGCTCTTAAGAGTGAGACTGTCCGTGTACGTTTCATTTCACCAGTACGTCCATTTACATTGACGCCAGCAGATGACAGTGAGAATTTTATTCAATTGATTACACCTGTAAGAACAAACTAAAATCGAAAAAGTTATCCACTGTGGATAACTTTTTTACTAGAAAGGGAGTTTATGTACCAAATTGGAAGTTTAGTTGAAATGAAAAAACCACATGCTTGTACTATCAAAGCAACAGGAAAAAAAGCTAATGAATGGGAAGTAATCCGTCTTGGAGCTGACATTAAGATTCGTTGTACGAATTGTAATCATGTGGTCATGATGAGTCGTCATGATTTCGAGAAGAAACTTAAGAAGGTTTTATAACAGATGTTGGAGAGACTATATAACGAGAGTTTTATGTTAAGAAAATTAGTTCACTAGCAATATAAAGACTTTCTAAAGTCCCTAATCATCTTCTTTATAGCATTCTTTGCCTTGCTTTCCTTTTTATGATTCTCAAAGGGAAGTTGCCTATTTTTAACAATTTTTGTGTTATAATTAACTGAATTACTTTTTTATGGAGAAATAAATTAATGGCTTTAACAGCAGGTATCGTCGGTTTGCCAAACGTTGGTAAATCAACTCTTTTCAATGCAATTACAAAAGCGGGTGCGGAAGCTGCTAACTATCCTTTCGCGACAATTGATCCAAACGTCGGTATGGTTGAGGTACCAGATGAGCGTTTGACCAAACTGACTGAACTTATTACCCCTAAAAAGACAGTTCCAACTACATTTGAGTTCACAGATATTGCGGGTATCGTAAAAGGAGCATCAAAGGGTGAAGGTCTTGGAAATAAGTTCTTGGCGAACATTCGTGAAGTAGATGCGATTGTCCATGTGGTTCGTGCTTTCGATGATGAAAACGTTATGCGTGAACAAGGGCGTGAGGATGCCTTTGTAGATCCGGTGGCTGATATTGATACAATCAATCTAGAATTGATTTTGGCTGACCTTGAATCAATTAACAAACGTTATGCGCGTGTCGAAAAAATTGCGCGTACACAAAAAGATAAAGATTCTGTAGCAGAGTTTAATATTCTTCAAAAGATTAAACCCGTTCTAGAAGATGGTAAGTCTGCACGTACGATTGATTTTACTGAGGAAGAGCAAAAAATTGTTAAGGGACTCTTCCTCTTGACAACAAAACCAGTGCTTTACGTGGCTAACGTTGATGAAGATCAGGTCGCAAATCCTGATGATATTGATTATGTGAAGCAAATTCGTGAGTTTGCAGCGACTGAAAATGCAGAAGTAGTTGTTATCTCGGCACGTGTTGAGGAAGAAATTTCTGAATTGGATGATGAAGACAAAGAAATGTTCTTGGAAGACCTTGGTTTGACAGAATCAGGAGTTGATAAACTGACACGCGCAGCCTATCACTTGCTTGGTCTTGGAACTTACTTTACTGCTGGTGAGAAAGAAGTACGTGCTTGGACCTTTAAACGCGGTATCAAGGCACCACAGGCAGCCGGAATTATCCACTCTGACTTCGAGAAAGGCTTTATCCGTGCCGTAACCATGTCTTACGATGATCTCATTAAATATGGTTCTGAGAAAGCTGTTAAGGAAGCTGGTCGCCTTCGTGAAGAAGGAAAAGAATACGTTGTCCAAGATGGCGACATCATGGAATTCCGTTTCAACGTTTAGAAAATAAAAATAGTGCACAAGGCTGAAAAGTATTTTTCAGTCCTTTTGCTGTTTATCAAAGAGGAGAAATAATGACAAAATTAGTAGTTGGCTTGGGAAATCCTGGTTCAAAATACCATGAGACACGTCACAATGTTGGTTTTATGGCTATTGACCTAATGGCTAAGGAACTGGGATTAACTTTTTCTGAAGAAAGGACCTTTAAGGCTGAAGTGGCTTCGACCTTTTTAAACGGTGAGAAGGTTTATTTTGTGAAACCAACAACCTTTATGAATCTATCAGGTCTAGCTGTTAGAGCATTACTAGCTTATTACAATATTCCCATGGAGGATTTTATCGTCATTTACGATGACTTAGATATGGAAGTTGGGAAATTGCGCTTTCGTCAAAAAGGTTCAGCGGGTGGTCATAATGGTATTAAATCTATCATTGCTGAAACTGGCACTCAAGAATTTGACCGTATAAAAATTGGTATTGGCCGCCCACAGAAAGGAATGACGGTCGTTAATCATGTCCTTGGAAAATTTAGTGAAGATGACTATGCCACAATTTTACTGACTTTAGACAAGGTAGAGACAGCCCTCAATCATTATCTGAAAACCAATGATTTCGAAGATACTATGAGGCGTTATAATGGCTAATACTCTATTAGATCTTTTTGAGAAGAATCATCAATTGCTTGAGTGGCGTGATAAAGTAACCCTATTGAGTAGGCAGTTGGTCATGGGATTTTCTGGTTCCAGCAAGGCAGTTGTCATGGCATCCGCTCTTTCTGAGCAGGTTCCTAAGATTTTAATAGTTACTTCAACACAAAATGAAGCTGAGCAACTGATAGGAGATTTGTCAGCTATCTTAGGAGAGGATAAGGTTTATTCTTTTTTTGCAGATGATGTAGTAGCTGCAGAGTTTATCTTCTCTTCACCAGAAAAGACCCATTCTCGTCTTGAAAGTCTTAATTTTTTAATGGATAAAGAGGCCAGTGGGGTTTTGGTCATGAGTTTAGTTGGTACTAAGTTACATTTGCCTAACCCTAAGGTTTATAAAGACTCTCGCATTGACTTAACACTAGGGGAGGAACATGATTTAGAGGCTCTCAGTAAGCATCTGACTCATATTGGATACCAAAGAGTGGAGCAAGTTCTCTCACCTGGTGAGTTTAGTCGGAGGGGCGATATTTTAGATATTTATGAAATGACTTCAGAGCTCCCCTACCGTTTAGAATTTTTTGGAGACGAGATTGATGGCATTCGTCAGTTTGATAGCGATAGTCAGAAATCTTTAGACAATTTAGAGCATGTTATCGTATCACCAGCAGATGATATTATCTTAACAAGAGAGGATTACCAACGTGCTGAGAAGGCCCTAGAAAGTGCGGTCTCAAAGGCAGAAGGTCCTCATAAGGCTTACCTTGAGGAAGTTCTGTCGGTTACGATTGATGGATACCGTCATAAAGATTTACGTAAGTTTTTGTCTCTCTTTTATGATAAGGCTTATACCTTATTTGACTACCTTCCCAAAGGAACTCCTGTATTCATTGATGATTTTCAAAAGATAGTGGACCGCCATGGACGTCTTGAATTGGAGGTGGCTAATCTTTTAACTGAGGATCTTCACCAAGGCAAGTCTCTGAGTCATCTAAATTACTTAGTGGATTCATTTAAGACTTTACGTAACTATCAGCCAGCTAGTTTCTTTTCGAATTTTCATAAGGGCTTGGGAAATCTTAAATTTGATAAGTTGTATCAATTTACGCAATACCCAATGCAGGAGTTCTTTAACCAGTTTCCACTTCTAGTTGATGAAATACATCGCTATACCAAGAATAAGGCTACAGTTATTTTACAAGTGGGGTCTGAAAAGCAACTCAAATCTTTGAAGGAAACCTTGGAAGAATATGATTTAGATTTACCACTTAGTAGTTTTGGAGATTTGATTCCTTATAAGCCTCAATTAGTTATAGGAAACTTATCCAATGGTTTTTACTTTGCTGATGAAAAGCTTGTTCTGGTCACTGAACGTGAGATTTTCCATAAAAAAGTAAAACGTCGTGCGCGTGCCAGTCACGTTTCCAATGCTGAGCGTCTAAAAGATTACAATGAGCTTGAAAAAGGTGATTATGTTGTACACCAGACTCATGGTATCGGACAATTTAAAGGTATTGAGACTATTGAGATTAAAGGGGTGCATCGTGACTACTTGACCATCCAATATCAGGATGCTGCAACAATTTCTCTACCTGTTGAGCAGATTGAGAGTCTCTCTAAGTATGTGTCAGCGGACGGGAAAGAGCCTAAAATTAATAAACTCAATGATGGGCGTTTCCAAAAGACTAAACAAAAAGTAAGTAAGCAAGTAGAGGATATTGCTGATGACCTCCTAAAACTCTATGCCGAACGCAGTCAACTTAAAGGTTTTGCATTTTCACCAGATGATGATAATCAAAGGGATTTCGAAGATGATTTCGCCTATGCTGAGACAGAGGATCAATTGCGTTCTAGCAAGGAAATTAAGGCAGATATGGAGTCAGACAAACCCATGGATCGTCTCTTGGTTGGTGATGTTGGTTTTGGTAAGACAGAGGTAGCTATGCGTGCCGCCTTCAAGGCAGTCAATGATGGAAAGCAAGTTGCTATCCTAGTTCCTACAACGGTTCTTGCCCATCAGCACTATTTGAATTTTAAAGAGCGTTTTGAAAATCATGCCGTTGAAGTAGATGAACTCAGTCGTTTTAGAAGTAAAAAAGAGCAGAATGAGACTATTGAAAATCTAGCTAAAGGGCGTATTGATATTATTATTGGTACTCACCGCCTACTGTCTAAAGATGTTAAGTTTTCTGACTTAGGCTTGCTAGTAATTGATGAAGAACAACGTTTTGGCGTGAAGCATAAAGAGAAACTTAAGGAGTTGAAAGCTAAGGTTGATGTCCTTACTCTAACTGCGACACCTATTCCTCGTACGCTTCATATGTCTATGCTAGGTATTCGTGATTTGTCGATTATTGAGACAGCCCCTACCAACCGTTATCCAGTTCAAACTTATGTTATGGAAACTAATCCTGGTCTTATTCGAGAAGCGATATTAAGAGAGATGGACCGAGGTGGTCAGATTTTTTATGTTTATAATCGTGTTGAAACCATTGATCAAAAAGTTTCTGAATTACATGAGCTAGTCCCTGAAGCACGTATCGGATTTGTTCATGGTCAGATGAGTGAGGTTATGTTGGAGAATACCCTCTTGGATTTCTTGAATGGTGATTACGATGTATTGGTAGCAACGACCATTATCGAGACAGGGATTGATATCTCCAACGTTAATACTCTCTTCATTGAGAATGCAGATCATATGGGCTTATCTACCCTTTATCAGTTGAGAGGTCGTGTGGGACGTAGTAATCGAATTGCTTACGCCTATCTCATGTATCGTCCTGACAAAGTGTTGACGGAAGTCTCTGAGAAGCGATTGGATGCTATTAAGGGCTTTACAGAACTGGGATCAGGTTTCAAAATAGCCATGCGTGATTTATCAATTCGTGGTGCGGGGAACATTCTTGGTGCTTCTCAAAGTGGTTTCATCGACTCAGTCGGGTTCGAGATGTACTCGCAACTCTTGGAAGAGGCTATCAATAAACGTCAAGGTAAAACTCAAGTTCGACGTAAAGGAAATGCAGAGTTCAATCTTCAGATTGATGCTTACCTCCCTTCTGACTATATTTCTGACGAGCGCCAAAAAATTGAAATTTATAAGCGTATTCGAGAAATTGAGAATCAGAAAGATTATCAAGACCTTCAAGATGAGCTTATTGACCGCTTTGGAGAATATCCAGACCAAGTTGCCTATCTCATTGAGATTGGTCTGGTTAAGGCCTATTTGGATGCTGCCTTTGCAGAATTAGTTGAGCGTAAGAACGATACTATCACTGTTCGTTTCGAAAAAGCCTCTCTCAAATTCTTCTTGACTCAAGATTATTTCGAAGCCATCTCTAAAACGCATTTAAAAGCAAAAATCAGTGATAACCAGGGGAAAGTTGAGATTACTTTTGATGTTCGTAACAAGAAAGACTATGAAATTCTTGAAGAATTAAAGATTTTTGGACATACATTTATGGAAATCAAAGAACGTAAAGAAAAAAAAGAAGCTTAAGGAAAGTTTAAGTAAGTCTCTCTATACTATAAAACATCCTAAAACTTTTCTTTTTCATAAATCTCCTGAGAGGGTCGACTAGTGTCGATCCTCTTATTTTTGTATTGAAAAGGCTTTAGTCCCCTATTTTCTAAAAAAAATGCTATCATAGAAGAGATATCCTAACGAAAAGGAAACAGTAACATTGAGATTAGACAAATATTTAAAAGTATCACGAATTATCAAACGCCGTCCAGTTGCTAAAGAAGTGGCTGATAAAGGGCGTATAAAAGTAAATGGTGTACTCGCTAAGTCATCTACAGATTTAAAAATTGGTGACCAAGTGGAAGTTCGTTTTGGAAATAAACTCTTGACTGTCCGTGTTCTAGAAATGAAAGATAGTACGAAAAAAGAAGATGCGGCAAAAATGTACGAGATTATAAGTGAAACAAGGATTGAAGCAGATGAGCAAGAAGCCTAATATTGTACAGCTTACGAATGATTACATTGATAGTGCCAATCAAGAGCAACGATTAGAGCGTGCCGAACACGAACAAAGGAATCGCTTTATGGGGTGGATTCTCTTTGTGGTTGTTTTACTCTTTATCTTGCCAACCTACAATCTGGTTGAGACCTATATGAACATCAAACAGCAAGAGAAGGAAGTCTTGTCGCTTCAGAAAGACTATGATAAATTGTCAGATCAGACAAAGGAACGAAAGGATTTGGCTAAGAAACTTAAGGATGATGCTTTCGCCGAGAAATATGCGCGTGCTAAGTACTATTATTCACGTGAAGGAGAGTCTATCTATCCTGTACCAAGCTTATTACCCTAATGAAAGATTTACTTAAAACTGTAGAAACTTTTTTAACCTATTCAGAAGCCAAGTTAGAGGAACTATCAGAAAAAAATCAGCAACTTAAAACGGAATTACCGAGGAAAGAGGAGGTGAAGAAACAAGCATGAAAAAGCTCTTAATAGCTGCAACTGTTGTGCTTGTATCTTCTAGCCCTCTAGTCCTACTTCCTATGGAGAAGGAGCTAGCTCTGACCCCAAAACAGGTTCAAAAATTGACTCAAAATACTACAGCTAGCTTGAGTCAATTTAAACAGATTCCTAAAAATCCAAGAACGATAACAAATATCCTAACTTATAAGAACAAGGAATTAACCGAATTTAAAACCAGTATCCAAGCGGATACCAAACTATCGATTTCTACTATTTTTTGGAATGCAAAAGGTGAACCTGTTTTCCAACTTCAAGATGGTGATTATGTAGCCGCTAGTCAGAAATCAATTGTGGATGATAGTATCTATAATCAAAAACCAGTAGATATGACCTTCTGGACTAAAGATGGTTTAACGGTATACAAAGAACCTTACGTGTTAGGAACCGAAAAAGCTGACTCTAAACTCGCTAGTTTCAAACCTATTAAGGTTAGCCAAGCAGCTCAGACGCATGCAGGGACCTACTATTTGGTAGACGGAGAGGGGTGGATTAACGCTTCTGATTTGTCAACGACTGATAATCGCATCGAGTCTGTTCAAAAAGTCCTTAATGAGAAGTATAACAATCAAGAGCGCATTTCAGTTTATGTTAAACAGCTTGATACGAACCGAGTAGCTGCTATCAATGACGAAAAAAGCATGTATGCAGCTAGCGTAGCGAAGCTTGGTGTACTCTACTATGCACAGGAACGTCTGTCTCAAGAGAAATTAGCATTATTAGATGAGTATCAATATACCTCTGCTGTGAATGGTTTTCCAGGTGCTTATGATCCAGATGGTTCTGGAAAGATTAGTAAGATGCCTGATGATAAGAATTATAGCTTGGAAAATCTGTTAAAGGCTGTAGCCCAAAACTCAGATAATGTAGCGACAAATATATTAGGTTATTATGTAGCCAATCAGTATGATAAAGCCTTCCAAAAATCAGTAGATAAAGCCGCAGCGACCTCGTGGAATATGGATAAAAAGGAGTTGACTGCTAGAGCCGCAGGTACTTTGATGGAGGCTGTTTATAGACAAAATGGAGATATTATCAATTATCTTTCAAGCACGGACTATGATGGCGAACGTATTTCCAAAAACATTGATGTCCCTGTTGCACATAAAATAGGGGATGCCTACGACTTTAAACATGATGTCGCTATTGTTTATGCAGATTCTCCCTTTATTTTATCGATTTTTACGGATAAAGAAGGCTATGACAAAATCACCTCAATTGCAGATGATGTTTATGGAATTTTGAAATAATGACACAAAAATTGTTGCAAATGATGCAAGCCAAGGGTTATTTTAACCGGCACAAGAAAATTTTAGTAGCAGTATCAGGTGGAGCAGACTCTATGAGTTTGCTGCACTTTTTGTATAACCATCAAAAAGATTTGGATATTCAGTTGGGGATTGCTCACGTTAATCATAAACAACGACAAGAGTCGGAGCATGAAGAAGCGTATTTACATCATTGGGCAGAGGAACACAAGGTCCCTTTTCACTATAGTGCATTCTCAGGAAAGTTTTCAGAAAATGCTGCCCGTACCTTTCGCTATGAGTTTTTTAAGCAGGTCATGAAAGATTATGATTACTCTGCTCTTGTAACAGCCCATCATGCAGATGATCAGGCAGAGACAATTTTTATGAGACTGTTGAGAGGAAGTCGTTTAAGACACCTGACAGGAATTTCAGCTATCAGACCATTTGGCACTGGTCAGATTATTCGTCCCTTTTTGCATCTTACGAAAGCTCAGCTTCCCGTAACTTTCCATTTTGAAGATAGGAGTAATACTTCACTAGCCTACCTTCGGAATCGCATCAGACTGTCCTATCTTCCTACTTTATCTCAGGAAAATCCTAAAATTAAGGAGCACCTTTGTCTTTTAGCCGAGGAGATTGGTCTTATGGAGCAAGCTCTAGGAGAGTTAACAAAGGATATTAGTACCACTGATTTATCTGTTTTTCAGCAACAGTCAGATGCTGTCCAGCTTTTTCTTCTTCAGAATTATTTAGACTCCTTTCCTGATTTACAGCTTTCTAAAGGCCAATTTAATCAATTGATAAGTTATCTAAGGAAAAACGCTTCAGGAAAGATGCCCCTAAAAAATGGTTATGAACTAGTAAAAACACAGACATATTTCTTGATAAGGAAAGAAGCGTCTATTTCTTTATCGCCTCCTTGTCTCTTAGAATTTGGAAAATCTGTTGAGTTTGAGGATTATACCTTGACTTTTTCAGAATTCAATGATGTTTCTAACACAGATGCTATTAGTATTTGGTCAGATGCCCCAATAGTGATTCGTCATAGAAAAGAAGGCGATAAGATTGACCTTGGTAGTCACCATAAAAAATTAAGACGACTGTTTATAGACAATAAGATTTTAGAGAAGGATCGTCAAAAAGCCATTGTAGGAGAACAAGATGGTCATATTATTTTTCTTTATGTTGCTGGGCGTCTCTATTTGAAAAAAAAACCTGAAAATGCTATACTTTATGGCACTGTAGTCATTTATAAGAATTTCTAATCAAATACCATGTTCAAATAACGATGATTGAAGTAAAAGTGGTATAATAACAGAATATTGACTTCGAGAAAGGGAACCCAAATGTTAGAAAAAGACATAAAAAAAGTCCTCTTTTCCCAAGAGGATATCGTAGCTAAAACTAAAGAACTAGGACAACAACTGACAGAGGATTATGCGGGGAAAAATCCTCTTCTAGTCTGTGTTTTGAAAGGTGCTGTTCCATTTATGGCAGAACTTATCAAACATATTGATACCCATATTGAGATGGACTTTATGGTCGTTTCAAGTTATGGTGGCGGAACTGTCAGCAGTGGTGAAGTAAAGATTCTTAAAGATGTTGACACTAATGTTGAAGGACGAGACATCATCTTTATTGAAGATATCATTGATACAGGTCGTACGCTCCTTTATCTTCGAGATATGTTCAAGTACCGTAAAGCCAATTCAGTCAAAATCGCAACTCTTTTTGATAAACCAGAGGGTCGTGTTGTTGATATTGAGGCAGATTACGTATGTTATGATGTCCCTAATGAATTTATCGTTGGTTTCGGACTAGACTATGATGAAAAATACCGTAACCTCCCTTATGTCGGTGTCCTAAAAGAAGAAATTTATACAAAATAAGTAAAGGTCTAATTAATTTATGAATAATAAAAATAATAATGGCTTCTTACGGAATGCTTTTCTCTACATCATAGTTATTATTGCGGTTGTAACCGGAGTACAATACTTTGCAGGAGGAAGCCAAAGCCCAAGTCAACAATTGTCTTACACACAGTTGGTTAAGAAAATTGAAGATGGTAAGGTAAAATCTATCACTTATCAGCCAGACGGTAGTATCATTGAAGTTAAAGGTAGCTACAAAAAGGCTGAAAAGGTTGATACTGACCTTAGTCTACCATTTTTAGGTAGTGCATCATCAGAGACACGTAGCTTTACATCGACTGTGCTGCAGAATGAAACAACCATGCAGAAATTGCAATCAGCATCAGAAGCAGCTGATGTTAATGTTAAAATGATACGTGAAAGTTCAAGTGGTGCTTGGATTTCATATCTTTTTAGTTACCTACCTTTGATTGGGATTGCTATTTTCTTCCTTTTCATGATGAATCAAGGCGGTAACCGCGGTGCAATGAATTTTGGCCGCAACCGTGCTAAGACTCAATCAAAAGAGAATATTAAAGTTCGTTTCACAGATGTGGCTGGTGCTGAAGAAGAAAAAGAAGAACTTGTAGAAGTCGTAGATTTCCTCAAAAATCCACGTAAATATAAAGCACTTGGTGCACGTATCCCTAAGGGTGTTCTCCTTGAAGGCCCTCCAGGGACAGGTAAAACTCTGCTTGCTAAAGCTGTTGCTGGTGAAGCAGATGTTCCTTTCTTTAGTATCTCAGGTTCTGATTTCGTAGAGATGTTTGTCGGTGTCGGAGCAAGTCGTGTTCGTAGTCTTTTTGAAGACGCAAAAAAGGCCGAACGTGCTATTATCTTTATTGATGAAATCGATGCGGTTGGCCGTCGTCGTGGTACTGGAATGGGCGGCGGTAACGACGAACGTGAACAAACCCTTAACCAACTGTTGATAGAAATGGATGGTTTTGATGGAAATGAGAATATCATTGTCATTGCTGCAACCAACCGTAGTGATGTTCTTGATCCAGCCCTCCTACGTCCAGGCCGTTTTGACCGTAAAGTTCTTGTTGGTCGCCCAGATGTAAAAGGCCGAGAGGCTATCTTGAAAGTCCATGCCAAGAATAAACCATTGGCTGAAGATGTTGACCTTAAAGTTGTTGCTCAACAAACTCCAGGTTTTGTTGGAGCAGACTTGGAGAATGTCTTGAATGAAGCAGCTCTAGTTGCTGCACGACGTAGTAAGACTAGAATTGATGCTAGTGATATCGACGAAGCAGAGGATCGTGTTATTGCTGGACCATCTAAGAAAGACCGCCAAGTTTCAGAACACGAACGTAAAGTTGTGGCTTACCATGAAGCGGGTCATACAATTGTTGGTTTAACACTTTCTAGCGCTCGTGATGTTCACAAGGTTACTATTGTTCCACGAGGTCGCGCAGGTGGTTATATGATTTCTCTACCAAAAGAGGATCAGATGTTGTCATCTAAAGATGAGCTAAAAGAACAATTGGCAGGTCTTATGGGTGGACGTGTTGCAGAAGAAATTATTTTCAACGTTCAAACATCAGGTGCTTCAAATGACTTTGAGCAAGCGACACAGTTGGCACGTGCAATGGTTACTGAATATGGTATGAGCGAAAAACTTGGACCAGTCCAATATGAAGGTAATCATGCGATGAATCCAGGACAATTCACTACAGATAAGTCTTACTCAGCTCATACAGCTCAACTTATTGACGAAGAAATTCGATCACTTTTAGTTGAGGCACATGACAAAGCAGCTGAAATTATCAATGCAAACCGAGAAACACATGCTCTCATTGCAGAAGCTTTACTTAAGTATGAAACACTCGATGCTGCACAAATCAAGTCAATTTATGAGACTGGTAAGATGCCGGAGGATTCTCTTGGAGACTCAGAAGAAGATAATCATGCCTTATCTTACGACGAAGTCAAAGAAAGAATTGAAAATAAAAATAAAGATGAAGAAGAGTAAGGAGTTCTACTCTTCTTTTTTTTAAGTAAAATCGAGAGAAAAAATACCATTAAAAAACATTATAAAAAAAGAAAATTAAAATCATTGCAAATTATTGACAAGATAAGTCAGAGATGATATTATAAATAAGCTGCTTCGGAAGGGGCGGCGAACACGAGAAGTAAAAAAACTTAAAAAAAGTGTTGACAAGCTATTCTAGATTTGCTAGAATATAGGAGTTGTCTTAAGAGAGACAAAGACCTTTGAAAA